>NZ_BAAARV010000110.1:0-64635 GCF_039532525.1 Dactylosporangium salmoneum | reverse complement strand
GACCTCGGCCGCCGCGGCCCGGCCGGCGGTGCGGCCCGAGAAGAGGCATCCACCGAGGAAGGTGCCCTCGAGGGAGTTGTACCCGTGCATGCCCCCGCCACCGAAGCCGGCCACCTCGCCGGCCGCGTAGACGCCGGGCAGCGGGCTGCCGTCGGCCCGCAACACCCGGCCCGACAGGTCCGTCTCCAGGCCGCCGAGGGTCTTGCGGGTGAGGATGTTCAGCCGGACCGCGATCAACGGGCCCGCCTTCGGGTCGAGCAGGCGGTGCGGGGTGGCCACGCGGATGAGCTTGTCGCCGCGGTACGACCGCGCGCCCCGGACCGCCGTGATCTGCGCGTCCTTGGCGAACCCGTTGACCAGCTCGCGGTCGCGGGCCTCGACGGTGCCCCGGATCGCGGCGGCGTCCAGCGGCACGCCGGGCTCCAGCGTCTGCATCCCGGCCACCAGCTCGTCCAGCGTGGACGCGACCACGAAGTCCTCGCCGTGCTGCTTGAACGCCTCGACCGGCCCGGGCGCGCCCTTCTTCACCCGCTGCAGCACCTGCCGGACGCTCTTGCCGGTCAGGTCCGGGTTCTGCTCGGAGCCCGACAGCGCGAACTCCTTCTCGATGATCTTCTGGGTGAGGATGAACCAGCTGTAGTCGTACCCGGTCGCCATGATGTGCCGCAGGGTGCTCAGCGTGTCGAAGCCCGGGAAGCACGGCGCGGGCAGCCGCTTGCCGGTCGCGTCCAGCCACAGCGACGACGGCCCGGGCAGGATCCGGATGCCGTGGTTGGGCCAGACCGGGTCCCAGTTGCGCAGCCCCTCGGTGTAGTGCCACATCCGGTCCGGGTTGATGATCCGGCCCCCGGCCGCCTCGGTGATGCCGAGCATCCGCCCGTCCACGTGGGCGGGCACGCCGGCCACCATGCGCCGCGGGGGCGTGCCGAGCCGGGCCGGCCACGCCTTGCGCACCAGGTCGTGGTCGCCGCCGATGCCGCCCGACGTGACGATGACCGCCTGGGCCGACAGCTCGAACTCGCCGGCCGCGGTCCGGGAGCTCGTCTGTCCGCGCAGGACGGCGCTGGGCTCCAGGATCGTCCCCCGGACCACGCCGCCGGGCAGCAGCTCGTCCACGCGATGGCGGAAGCGCAGCTGGACGCGGTCGGTGGCGCGGACCCGCCGTACGAACGGCTCGACCACGCCCGGACCGGTGCCCCACGTGATGTGGAAGCGCGGCACCGAGTTGCCGTGGCCGTCGGCCGGTCCGCCGCCCCGCTCGGCCCACCCGACCACCGGGAACAGCCGGTGCCCCATGGCCCGCAGCCAGGCCCGCTTCTCGCCCGCGGCGAAGTGCACGTAGGCCTCGGCCCAGCGGCGCGGCCACAGGTCCTCGTCCCGGTCGAACTGGGCGCTGCCCAGCCAGTCCTGCCAGGCCAGCTCGGCCGAGTCGCGGATGCCCATCCGGCGCTGCTCGGGCGAGTCGACCAGGAACAGCCCGCCGAACGACCAGAACGCCTGCCCGCCGAGGCTCTGCTCGGGCTCCTGGTCCAGCAGGATCACCCGCTTGCCCGCGTCGGCCACCTCGGCCGCGGCCACCAGCCCGGCCAGGCCGGCCCCGACGACGATCACATCCGCATCCACCCGACCAGGCTAGGCACCCGCATGCCAAAATCGTTGGTGCCTTCGCCACAACCTGCGCCGGACTTTGTCACCGCGGTGACAAGAACCCACCTTCAGGCCCTGCATCCGGTACTGCTGGAGCGCGTCCTCGCCACCGTCCGCGACGCGATGCGCACCCAGGGTCGGTCGCTGTCCGGCGGCCAGGGCCACGGCCTGACCCTCGGCGTGGAGACCGCCGTGGCGACCTTCACCTCCGGCGCCGACCTGGACCCCACCCTCGCCGTCTTCGCCGGCCTGGGGCGCACGGAGTACCGCGAGGGCCACCGCGTCGACGCCCTCCGCTCGATCCTGATGCTGGGCGCCCAGACGCTGTGGTCGGCGCTGGTCGAGCACCCGGGCCCGGCCGAGCCACCGGAGCTGTACGTCATCGCCGCCGCCCTCTTCGGCTACGTCGACGCCCTGGCCGGCGCCGCCGCCGAGGGCTACCTGGACGAGCAGCGCGACGCCGCCCAGGACTGGGCCCGCCTGCGCCGCCGGCTCATCACCCTGCTGATCCAGCCCGACCCCCCGTCCGACGCCGCCCTGCTGGCCGCCGCCGAGGCCGCCCGCTGGCCGCTGCCACCCAGCCTGTGCGCGGTGAGCATCGAGGGCACCGACGCCGAGCACCTGGCCCGCGCGGCCGGCGGCGGCGCGATCGCCACCGTCATCGACGGCGCCACCCGCCTGCTGACCCCCGCTGGTCTCAACTTGCCTCGTGTCTTGTCCGGCCGCCGAGCCGCGATTGGCCCCATGGTGCCGCTTTCAGGGGCCCGCCAGTCGTACCGCATCTCCCGCAAGGCCCTGGAGCTGCAGCAGTCCGCTCGCCTCCCGGACGGCGTCATCGACAGCGACGAGCACCTCCTGGCGCTGCTCCTGGCCTGGGAACCCGGCGTCGTCGACCGCCTGGCCGACCGCGTCCTGGCACCGCTGGCCGGCCAGCGCGGCCCCTTGGCCGACACCCTGCTGGCCTGGCTGCGCGCCCAGGGCCAGGTCATCCCGGCTGCCGAGGCCCTGCACACCCACCCGCAGACGGTCCGCTACCGCCTGCGCCGCCTGCGCGAGCTCTTCGGCACCGCGCTGGACGACCCGGACGCCCGCCTGGCCCTGCAGCTGGCCCTCACCGCGGCCGCTAGACGACCCGCCGGTGCGTGACGATGGTCCGCACCACCTGCTCCAGGCCGTCGTCCCAGTCCGCGGCGAGATCGGCGACGTGCAGCCCGGCGAGGGCGCTCGGCAGCGCGCGGGCGTCCAGCTCCGGGTCGACGCGCACCGGGATGATGTACACGTCGTCCTCCGCCCGCTCCTGTTGCATCCGGGCGGCGACCTTGAGCTCGACCTGGAAGAACCCGCGCTTGGCCACCGCCGTGCGGGACAGGCAGATCACCGCGAACTCGTACTCCGACAGCGTCCGCCGGATCTTGCTCTCCCAGTTCTCGCCGGGCAGCAGGTCGTGGGTGTCCTTCCACACCCGGAACCCCTGAAGGCCGAGCGCCTGGTAGATCCGTTCGGCGTCGGCCTCGTCCTCCCGGCAGTAGGACACGAAGACCCGGGCCGGCTCGATCAGCATCGCCACCTCCCGGCGCAGCTGCCCGCTCTCGCGGATGAGTTCGAGCAGCCGCCGCTTGGGGCCACCCTCGTTGGTGACGAACGCGCGGAGCGTCTCGACGAGCACCGAGGCCGTGGCGTCGTTCACGTCGTAGAGCCGGTTGAGCACCCGCGCCGCCCGCCCGGCATCGAATGCCTCGAGCCCGTCGCCGGTGCGCAGCCGGTGGATGAACCAGCCGCCCTGGAGATTGGCCCGCCACGGGTCGATGAGCATGACGGCGAGAATCTCGGCGAGCAGCTCGATGTCGTCGTCCTCGGTCGCCCCGGCCACCAGCCGGGTGAACGCCTTCCGGCGGTGGCCGGGCTGACCGTACCCGTACCGCAACAGCTCGTCGAAGTCCGCCGCGACGATGCCGACGCCGCCGTGGGTTTCCTCGATCCGGCGCCTGAGCCCGCTCCAGTCCTGGTCGATGATGCGGTCGTCGGCGTCCCAGACCAGCCCCTTGTCGTACCCGGCAAGCTTGCGTAACCGCCCGACCTCGGCGACCAGCCGGGGCAAATCCAGCGCGGCCTGCGCGACGTACTCGGCCAGGTCCTGCCCGAACGACGTGCCGGCCCGCACGAGCACCTCTTGGGAATCGCGCTGGACCACGAAGCCGGCCTCGTCGAGCCGATGCACCCGCCACGCCTGGCGGTGCCCGGCCACCGCCCCCACATCCCGGGCCCGCGCCTCGATCGCGGCAAGCTCCTCGTCACTCAACCCGCCGCTCACGCCAGATAGTCCGTTTCTGTGGGCTGCCAAGGATGCCGCACCACGGCAACCGGAATGGGGTCTCTTGGCGGGCGCAGAATTCTCAGGAGCCGACCGAGCTCGGCCGGGTCGAGCGCGTCCCATCCCTCCGGAAGGTCGTCGAACGTCAGGGCGCCCGCCAGCTCGACCACCTTCGGGTCAGGATCCGCAGCGGCCGCAGCGGCCCGCAGGCGCAGACGGGCGGCCAGGGAGCCGTGATAGAGACTCGGGTCGCACAGCCGGCGCATCTCGTGCAGGAACCGCGGCTCGCCGGCGACGAGACTGGCGACGACATCAAGGTCGAGCTCGTCGGACGAGGCCACCCGCAGGGTCCAGTCGATGACCTCGCACCAGTCGTCGAACTCCAATCTGACCGTGCGGGTCCGCAGAACCCGCCACACGAACGAGACGCCCTTCCGGACTTCCTCCGGGTCGACGCCGGCGGTCGACTCGATCAGCCTGATCACCGCGCCGGCGGGGACGGGCGAGAGCAACACCGGGAGCAGCGCGATGATGATGGCGTCGCTCCAGCTCGATCCCGGCGGGCTCACGAGCGAACCCGTCGCCGCGTGGCCGTAGTTGAGCGTGCGCAACAGGGCGAGGTCGGCGGTCAGATCGGCGTGCAGGACGTCGTTCGGAAAGTCCTCCGGCCACGGCGCCCGCGCCAGGGCGTCGCCGGTGCGCATCACCATCCGTATGGTGGCCTGCCAGCCGGCCGGGTCGAGTGCGGCCCGCCAGAGGTTGACCGTGCTCGACCAGGAGGCATTCAGGTCCTCGGCCTCCGGCAACAGCTGCGCCAGCGGCACCGAGGTGGCGAATGCCGTGCTCAGCAAGACCAGGTTCGCCGAGTAGGCGGCCATCGCGCGGGCGTGGTCGATCGGCAGCGGGCGGTAGCCGGCGTGGCGGGCGCTCGGGCGGCGGGATCGATAGCCGGACATCAGGACGCTCAGCAGGCGCGGGATGTCGCGGCGGTCCCGCTCGGGCAGGCCGAAGTACTGGTCGCGGATGAACTCCAGCGTGGGCGGGCTGGTGGCGAGCGACTGGTGGCTCAGCAGGGCGAAGAGGAGGTCGTCGTCGGGCTCGTACGGGCCGTAGCGGCCACCGAACGCGCGCTCCGCCGTTTCGACCAGCACGTCGAGGACCCGGCGGGCGACCAGGTACTCGCCGAAGGTGGCGTGCAGGAACTCGTAGGCTCGGTGCGTGGCGTCGCGGTTCGTCGCCTCGGCGACGTGCACGAAGAAGAACTCGCCGAGCAGGCGACGGCCCGGGGCGCTGTCGCCCAGGACGTCGACGCGGGCCATGCCCAGGTTGACCAGGTCGGCGGCCAGCTCGGCGCCGGTGATGTCCTGGCGGCCCCGGTTGAACATGGCCAACGCCGCGGTCGAGAGCCGGTCGAGCAGCTGCCGCACCGCCTCGGTGCGGGCGTACGGGTGCGGGGGGTCCGCGCGGTTGTCGACCTCGCGGGCGGCGAAGACGTCGAAGAGCCGGCGGTACAGCTCGGTGATCGAGACGTCGTGCTCCAGCTCGGGCACGCTCGGGTCGGCGGCGTACAGCGCGAGCATCAGCAGCAGCAACGGCTGGCGGGACAGCTCCGGCCGGCGAAGCGCAGCGGCCGGGCTCAGCGCTCGCACCGTGCCGGCCACGATCGCGGCGGTGTTGGCCCGGTTCCATTCGGCCAGCCAGGCCTCGACCTGGGCGTCGTCGAACGCTTCCAGCTTGATGACGGTGGTGCCGTGCGGGATGTCGATGCGGTCCGCGACCACCGTGCGGGAGGTGACCACGACGATGGCCGGGCGGTCCTGGGCCAGCTCGTTGGCCTGGAACTCGGAGACCTCGTGCAGGTAGCCGGTCCGGTCGTCGGGGGTGGCCCGTAGGAGCTCGTCGAGCCCGTCGAGCAGCACGATCCGGGTGGTGTCGAGGCTCTGCTCCACCAGCGGCCGCCACTGCACCGCGTCGTTGGTGGCGATGTCGAGCGCGGACTGGATCTGCTGCAGGATTCGGCCGTTGGCCGGGACGGCGCGCAGCGGCACCCGGACGACCGTGTACGCCTCGGGCGGCAGCCGCGCCGCGAGCACCTTCGTCAGCAGCGACTTGCCGGCGCCGGGGTGGCCGAGCAGCAGGAGCGGCCGCTCGGCCGCCTCGGCGGTGAGCAGGTGCACGGCGAGGCAGACGTCGAGGTCGTGGCGCACCGGCTGACCGTCCCACCAGCGCTCGTCGCCCGGCCGGTCCAGGTTTCCGGGGCTGGTCAGGCAGATGCGGTATCGCGGGTTGAGATGGATGTCGTCGAGGCGTGGGAAACAAAGGTCGGCCGGGCCCGACTCGGTCCGGGCGAGCATGATGGGCCGGTCGAGCTCGGCCTGGTTGCGCCGGCTCAGGACATGACGGAGGTCGCGAGGCTTACCAGTGCGCGCCAATACCCGCCGCAGGAGTATCTCCAGGCGCGCCATGCCCTGGGTCGTCGCCGGGCCTTCCTCGGTGCGTGCCCACAAGCGGAACTCCGGGACGCTGGCGGCGAGCTCCAGGTAGCGAGCCACGTAGAGTGAGTGAGTCTGAGCGACGGAGTCGCGGCTCACGAGGGGGCCGTTCATGCCTTCCGTCCCAGCCGCACGGAAGCACCAGGCCGTGAACCAGAGGGAGTGCTCGTCGAATCCGATCGCGGCGGACGGGACCGGAACGGAGAGGGACAGCAGCTTCGGACCCGGGGGAGTCAACGGCATGGTCGACATGGCCTCGAGATACGAGCTGACGACGATGACCGTGTGCGCGGCGGCCACCAGTTCGGCACGCTCGAACGGGGTGGCGGCCTTCAGCAGGTCGGGCAGCCGGTCGAGCGCGCCGTCCAGGTTGTCGGGCGTCGGCCAATCCAGGATCTTCAGTGCTCCGCGGAGGGTCTGCGGGTCACGGCGCATCGGCCTAGTTTGGGGCACCGCGAGTTGGAGCGGGGTCGGGCGAAAGGGTGTTCAGCAGTGGGACCAGGCGGCGTTCCTCGTAGGTAAAGTGGGACTCCATCACGGCTCGCAGGGTGGCCAGCTCCGTCTCCGTCGGGTTGGCGGCCACCCGCCGGATCAGGTCGGCCAGCTGCTCGTGGTCGCGGCGCAGCTCGGCCACCAAGGGGCGCAGGTCCGGGTAGTGCGCCTCCAGGTACGGGAACAGGGACTGTTCCTCGCCGTCGTGGTGGCGTTGCAAGGCGGAGCAGAAGGCCAGGCAGTGGAGCGCCAAATTTCCGCGGATGTCGCTCAAATCGGACAAGGCCAGGCGGAGGCGTTGGTGGAGGTCGATCAGTTGGTTGCCCAGGGCCATGAGGCGCGGGGTCGGGTCTGACAAGGGGATTCCCTCGAGTACCGCGCCTCCATGCCCTCGGCGGACGAAATGCCGGGTACACCGCGACGCTGAACCCGATATTACTAGAAGCATGGACGCCTACGATGCCCCGCTCAACGCCGCCGTCGTGCATGCCCGGGAGTGGCTCTCGTCGCTGGGGGGACGGTCCGTGCCGCCGCGGGCCGATGCCGACGCGATCGGGGAGGTGGTCGGCGGGCCGCTCAGCGACGACGGGGAGGAGGCGGCCGCCGTGGTCGAGCGGCTGGCCCGGGAGGCCGAGCCGGGGCTCATGGCGATGCCGTCGGGGAGGTTCTACGGGTGGGTGATCGGCGGGACGCTGCCGGCCGCCCTCGGGGCCGACTGGCTGGTGAGCGCGTGGGACCAGAACGCGGCCATGCGGTTCCCGACGCCGGCGGTGGCGGCGCTCGAGGAGGCGGCCGGGCGGTGGATCGTCGAGCTGCTCGGGCTGCCGCAAGGCTCGGACGTCGGGTTCGTCACCGGGGCCACGATGGCGAACTTCACCGGGCTGGCGGCGGCGCGCCGGCACGTGCTGGCCGGGCGCGGCTGGGACTTCGACAGGGACGGGCTCGCCGGGGCGCCCCGGATTCGGGTGCTGGTCGGGCAGGAGCGGCACGACACGCTCGATCTGGCGCTCCGGTACCTCGGGCTCGGCGCCCCGACGCCCGTCGCCGCCGATGCGCAGGGCCGGATCCGGCTCGACGCGCTGGAGGCGGAGCTCCAGCGAAGCGATGGTCCGGTCATCGTGTGCCTCCAGGCGGGGAACGTCCATAGTGGAGCGTTCGATCCCGTCGGGGCGGCCACGGAGCTGGCGCACCGGCATGGGGCCTGGGTGCACGTCGACGGGGCGTTCGGGCTCTGGGCGGCCGCGTCGCCGAGGACGCGGCACCATCTCGACGGGCTCGCCACGGCCGACTCCTGGGCCACCGATGCGCACAAGACGCTGAATGTGCCGTACGACTGCGGGATCGTCATCGTGAAGGAGCCGAGCGCGCTGCGGGCGGCGATGGGGGTTCAGGCGAGCTATCTCATCGAGCCAGCCGGGCCCGGCGGGCCGGCCGACCCGCTGGAGAAGGTGCCGGAGCTCTCCCGCCGGGCGCGCGGGGTGCCGGTCTGGGCGGCGCTGCGCTCGCTCGGGCGCAACGGGGTGGTGGATCTGGTCGACCGGCTGGCGGGGCATGCCCGGGCGCTGGCGGAGGGGATCGCGGCGATCGACGGGGCCGAGGTGCTCAACGACGTCGTGTTCACCCAGGTGTGCGCGAGCTTCGGGGACGACGCGCGCACGGCGGCGGTGACCGAGGCACTGCTGCGGGACGGCACCGCGTGGATGTCGGGCTCGCGCTGGCGCGGGCGCAGCGTGCTGCGGGTGTCGGTCAGCAACTGGTCCACATCGGACGGTGACGTGGCGGCGTCGCTCGAGGCGCTGCGCCGGGCCGCGCGTCAGGCGGCGTAGGCGGCCATCGCGTCGAGGATCCGCTCGATGCCGAAGCCCGCCGGCATGGGTGAGGGGTCGCTCAGGAAGGACGCGTAGTCGGGGCAGCCGGCCGACTCCAGCAGCGGCGCGAGCGAGCCGGCCAGCTCGCCCGAGTCGACCGGGACGGCGGCCATGTCGCGCATGACGGTGGCCACGTGGCGGGTGTGGCCGTCCAGCAGCATCGCGAACTCCATGCGGGCGGCCACCGGCAGGCCGGTGGGGCGGGTGGCCTGCAGGAAGGCCTCGGTCCAGCGGACCACGTTGCGGGTGAAGGGCGCGCGGATCTGCACGTCCAGCAGCCACGGTCGGGTGGCGTAGCGGTGGATGAGCGCGTCCGCCCATGCGCGGGCGGCGGTGCGCCAGTCCCCGGCGAGCGGCGCCGGGTCGCCGCAGCCGGCGTCGTAGACGAGCACGAGGAGCTCTTCCTTCGAGGCGACGTGGCGGTACAGCGCGTTCTGCGTCACCCCCACCTCGCGCGCCACCCGTGGCATGGAGAGTCCGGCCAGGCCCTCGGCGTCGGCCAGCGCGACGCCGGCGGCGACGATGCCGGCGAGGTCGATGGTGGGGCGCCGCCCACGGGCGGGCGCGGCGGAGCGGGCCCCGCCGGAGACGTCGGGCGTCCAGGAGGCGAGCAGTCCGGGCGTGCGATCAAGCATTGACTCAGTCTGCCATCCCGTTTAGTGTAAGGCTTACACAAAATCGAAATGGGGGACCGAGTCATGCGGGTTGGCCGCGCCGTCGGATGCTTCTTCGCTGCCTATGCGATCGTCACCGTGCTGGCCGGGACGAGCACGCTCGTCTATGCCGGCGTCAACCACACCGAGGCGGCCGACGCCGCCGCCGTGAGCCCCGTGCTGTCGCCGTCGTTCACCGCGACCGTGCCCTTCCACGTGCTCATCATGGTGCTGGTCTTCACGCCCTTCGCGGCGCTCTACTGGCGGAAGGGGGCCCGCGCTGACCGGGTTCGCGAGACGCTGCTGCTGTCGGTGCTGTGGATCGTCTCGGCGATGGTGGTCGACTTCGTGGGCTTCGTGCTGATCAAGAACCCGTGGTCGCTGACGCCGCACCAGTTCTATGTGGACTATCAGCCGTGGATCACGCTCATCTACGCGGCCATCTTCGCCAGTCCCTGGCTGTGGCTCGGTATCACGAGCGTGCGCCGCGCGAACTACGGCAGCAGCGCGATCTCGCCGCGGGTGTGACGGCGGCGTCGCGTAGGTAGGTGGCCGCGGCCATCAACTCGGCCGTTGGGGCCAGTGTCTACTGTGGATGCGGACCGCGTGGCCGGAGCGGCGCCTCGGTTCAGCTGTCGGGGGCTCCGTTCAGGCGGCGCGCGGCCGCGCGCAGGGTGGACAGCGTGCGGCTGAGGGTCCGCAGGGCGGACGGGGAGGCGGCGGCGAAGTACTCGGCCAGCGCGGCGTCGAAGACCTCGTCGGCCTCCGCGACCGCCGCCGCGCCGGCCGACGTCAGTTCCACAATGGACGATCGCCGGTCGTCCGGGTTGGGGCGGCGCGCGCACAGCCGCTGGGCCACCATCCGGTCCACCGCCTGGCTCGCCCCGCCGATGGTGATCCCGAGGGCGTCGGCGACGTCGTTGATCCGGCAGCCCGGGGTGCGCCGCACGACCTGCAGCACGTTGAGGCCGCCGAGCGGCACCGCGCCGGCGCGCCGCAGCCGGGCGTCCAACCCATTGCGGAGATCGGTCTCGAACCGCACCAGGTCGTCGAAGACGCGCCTCAGCTCCGTCACGAAACTTACATTACTACTAATGTTGTTAGGATCGCCAAGATGTTTCGAAACCCTTTTCCCGCAACGGAATCCTTCCGATCTTCAATCTCCGGGGGTATGTTCGCGCCGATAACAAACCCCTGCCCCGACGGAAGGCGTCGAGGATGTCCAAGACACTCCGGGTGCTGGCGGCCGCCGCCATGGCCGCCCTGCTCACCACTACTACCGCCGCATGCAGCAAGACCCGCTCCACCGATAACGCGCCCGCCGACAGCGGCCCTGCTCTGGTCGGCATCGCCATGCCGACGCGCAGCCTCGAGCGCTGGAACAACGACGGCGCGCACCTCGAGGACCTGCTGAAGAAGGCTGGCTACAAGACGTCGCTGCAGTATGCCGACAACAAGGTCGACCAGCAGATCACCCAGCTCCAGAACATGATCAACGACAAGGCGAAGATCCTGGTCATCGCCTCGATCGACGGCACGGCGCTCGCCCCCGTGCTGCAGACCGCGGCCGACAAGAAGATCAAGGTCATCGCGTACGACCGGCTCATCAACTCCACCCCGAACGTGGACTACTACGCCACGTTCGACAACTACAAGGTCGGGCAGCTGCAGGGGCAGTTCATCGTCTCCAAGCTCGGGCTCGACCAGGGCAAGGGGCCGTTCAACCTCGAACCCTTCGCCGGCTCGTCCGACGACAACAACGCCAAGTTCTTCTTCGCCGGGGCCTGGGACGTGCTCAAGCAGTACGTCGACTCCGGCAAGCTGGTGATCCCCTCCGGCAAGAAGCTGCCGAACGACGACGCGTGGAAGACCGTCTCCATCAACGGCTGGAAGTCTGAGGGCGCCCAGGCCGAGATGGACAACCGGCTCAACTCGTTCTACACCGGGGGCAAGAAGGTCGACGTCGTGCTCTCGCCCAACGACTCGCTTGCCCTGGGCATCGCGCAGTCGCTGGACTCGCACGGGTACAAGCCCGGCGCCGACTGGCCGATCCTGACCGGGCAGGACGGCGACCTGGCCAACACCAAGAACATCCTGGCCGGCAAGCAGTCGATGACGGTCTGGAAGGACACCCGGACCCTGGGCGACCAGGTGGCCAAGATGGTCGACGCGATCACCAAGGGCACGGCCGTCGAGACCAACGACACGAAGACGTACAACAACGGCGTGAAGGTCGTTCCCTCGTACCTGCTGCCGCCGGTCGTGGTCACGAAGGACGACGTGAAGTCGAAGCTCGTCGACTCCGGCTTCCTCAAGGCCTCCGACCTGGGCCTGTAGGGGCCGCGCCGATGAGCCTGCTCGAAATGGCCGGCATCACCAAGACGTTCCCGGGGGTGCAGGCGCTGCGGGACGTCACGATGAGCGTCGCGCGCGGCGAGGTGCACGCCGTGTGCGGCGAGAACGGTGCCGGCAAGTCCACCCTGATGAAGATCCTTTCCGGGGTGTACCCCCACGGCAGCTACGACGGCGAGATCGTCTTCGACGGCGAGCCGTGCCGTTTCCGCTCCATCCGCGACTCCGAGCACCGCGGGATCGTCATCATCCACCAGGAACTGGCGCTGAGCCCGCACCTGTCGATCGCCGAGAACATCTTCCTCGGCAACGAGCAGGCCCGCCGGGGGGTCGTGAACTGGCCCCGGACCAACCGGCGGGCCGCGGAGCTGCTGGCCCGGGTCGGGCTGCGCGAGGCGCCGGACACCCCGGTCCTCGGCCTCGGCGTGGGCCAGCAGCAGCTGATCGAGATCGCCAAGGCGCTGGCCAAGGAGGTCCGGCTGCTCATCCTCGACGAGCCGACGGCGGCGCTCAACGACGCCGACTCGGCGCACCTGCTCGACCTGATCCGCCAACTGCAGGGCCAGGGGATCACCTCGATCATCATCTCGCACAAGCTCAACGAGATCGCCGCCATCGCCGACACCACCACCGTGCTGCGCGACGGGCAGACGGTGGCCACGTTCGACATGCGCGGCGCCGAGCCGGTGCCGGAGGACCGGATCATCCGGGCCATGGTCGGGCGGGACCTGGCCCACCGGTTTCCGCGGCACACGCCGAGCGTCGGCGCGGAGGTGCTGCGCATCGAGGACTGGACCGTCCACCACCCGGTCGACCGCGGCCGGGTGGTGGTCGACCGGGCCGCCCTGAGCGTGCGTGGCGGGGAGATCGTCGGCCTCGCCGGGCTCATGGGCGCCGGCCGCACCGAGCTCGCGATGAGCGTCTTCGGCCACAGCTACGGCGCCGCCATCTCCGGCCGGCTGTACCTGCACGGGCAGGAGGTCCGCGTCCGCTCCGTCCCCGACGCGATCGCGCACGGGATCGCCTACGCCACCGAGGACCGCAAACGCTACGGCCTCAACCTCATCGAGGACATCAAGCGCAACGTCACCGCGGCCAAGCTCGAGGCGGTGGCCCGCTTCGGCGTGGTCGACGCCGGCCTCGAGGTGCACCGGGCCGAGCGGCTGCGCCTGGAGATGCGGGTGAAGGCCGACAGCGTGGCCGTGCTCACCGGCAAGCTCTCCGGCGGCAACCAGCAGAAGGTCGTGCTCAGCAAGTGGCTCTTCACCGCGCCCGAGGTGCTCATCCTCGACGAGCCGACCCGCGGCATCGACGTCGGCGCGAAGTACGAGATCTACGAGATCGTCAACGCCCTCGCCGACGCCGGCAAGGCGGTTCTGGTGATCTCCTCCGAGCTGCCGGAGCTGCTCGGCATCTGCGACCGGATCTACGCGATGAGCCAGGGCCGGATCACCGGCGAGGTGCCCCGCGCCGAGGCGACCCAGGAGGGCCTGATGCGGCTCATGACGATCGAACGTAACGGGGCCGCCGCATGACCGGTCCGCAGCACAGCGAAGGGGCCGCTCACCAGGGGGCTCAGTTGGTCGCGCCGTCGCCGGAGCGAACTGGGGGCGGGGGCGCGAGCGGTCCGAAGCGAAGCGGTAGCGGCGGCGTGCGGCAGTACGGCATGCTGACGATCCTCGTCGCGATCGTCGTCACCTTCCAGGTCCTCACCGGCGGCCGCCTGCTCTACCCCGACAACGTCGCCGCGCTGGTCCAGCAGAACGCGTACGTGCTGATCCTCGCCATCGGCATGGTGATGGTCATCGTCGCCCAGCACATCGACCTGTCGGTCGGCTCGATCGTGGCCTGCATCGGCGGCTACACCGCCCTGATGATCACCGAGTGGCACTGGCCCTGGCCGCTCGCCGTCGCCGCGGCCGTCGGCGTCGGCGTGGTCATCGGCTGCTGGCAGGGCTTCTGGATCGCCTACGTCGGCATACCCGCCTTCATCGTCACCCTCGGCGGCATGCTGCTCTTCCGCGGCCTGGCCGTGCTCGCGGTCAGCCAGACCGTGCCGGTGCAGGACAAGGGCTTCGGGGCCATCGCGGCCAAGTCGCTGCCGAACGCGCTGGGCTTCGTCGGCGACCTCGACGGCATGACGCTGCTCGTCGGCGGCGTGGCGATCGCGGGCCTGGTGCTGTCGCAGGTGCGGACCCGGCGCGAGCTGATCCGCTACGACCTGCGCCTGGAGCCCACGGCGGCGTTCGTGGGCCGGCTCGGGGTGTTCTCGGCGCTCACCGCCTACATCACGTACCTGCTCGCCGGGAGCACGGACGGCACCCCCAACGTCCTCGTGATCGTCGGGGCGCTCGTGGTCCTCTACACGTACGTCATGGGCAACACCGTGTTCGGCCGGCACATCTACGCGATGGGCGGCAACCTCGCCGCGGCCAAGCTGTCGGGCGTCAAGACGCGGCGGGTCACGTTCCTCATCTTCGTCAACATGGGGGTGCTCGCCGCCATCGCGGCGGTCGTCACCACCTCCCGGGCCGGGGCCGGTGTGGCCGGCGCCGGCACCAACTACGAGCTCGACGCGATCGCCGCCGCGTTCATCGGCGGCACCGCCGTCACCGGCGGCATCGGCAAGATCACCGGCGCCGTGATCGGCGCGCTCATCATGGGCGTGCTGAACATGGGCCTGTCCATTCTCGGCGCGGACGCGGCCTGGCAGCAGGCCATCAAGGGCCTCGTGCTCATCGCCGCGGTCGCCTTCGACATCGTGAGCAAGCGGCTCGCGAAGACGGAGACCTCATGAAGCTACGCAGACTGGCCACGGCCGGCGTGCTCGCCGCCCTGGCCGCCGCATCCCTCGGCGCCGTCACGGCCTCCGCCGGCGGCCCCCGCCCACCGGCGCCCCGGGACCAGAGCCTGCGCGGGCTGGCCGCCCGCAACGGCCTGTACTTCGGCACCGCCGTCGACGCCGGCGCCTACGCCGACGCGGCCGACCCGCAGTACAAATCCACGGTGGACGGTCAGTTCTCCACCGTCACCGCCGAGAACGCGATGAAGTGGGAGAGCCTCGAGCCCACCCGCGGCACCTACGACTGGGCCGCCGCCGACGCCTTCGTCGCCGCGGCCGCGCGCAACCACCAGTTGGTCCGCGGCCACGTGCTGGCCTGGTACAGCCAGCTGCCCGGCTGGCTGACGGCCGGCATCCAGGACGGCTCCATCGACGGCCCGCAGCTGCGCGACCTGCTGCACAAGCACATCACCGACGTGGTCGCCCACTTCCGGGGCCGGATCTGGCAGTGGGACGTGGTCAACGAGGCCGTCTCCGACCCGTGGGAGACCCCGTCGGCGATCCACCTCGGCGGCAACGCGGGCTCGCTCAAGCAGAAGTTCGCCGACCTGCTCGGCCCGGACTACGTCGCGGACGCCTTCCGCTGGGCCCGGGCGGCCGACCCGAAGGCCCTGCTGTTCTACAACGACTACAACATCGAGGCCTTCGGCGACGGCGGCCCCGGCGACAAGACCCAGTTCGTCTACGACATGGTCAAGCGGCTGCGCGCGGCCGGCGTGCCGATCGACGGCGTCGGCAGCCAGGGGCACCTCAGCACGCAGTACGGCAACTACGACGTCCTCGCCGTGGCCGACGCCCTGGACCGCTTCACCGGGCTCGGCGTGGCCGTGGCGTTCACCGAGGTGGACGCCCGCAGCCTCACCAAGGACGCCAAGGACCCGGCCCTCGACGCGGCCGGCCAGGACGTCAACGCGCGGGACCAGGCGTCGGCGTACAACTATCATGTGCTCCTGCAGGCCTGCCTGATGAACCCGCACTGCCTGTCGTTCACGGTGTGGGGCTTCACCGACCGGCACTCCTGGATTCCGGGCTGGTTCAAGAACCCGCCCGAGGGCGCGGGTTGCCTGTGGGACGCCGGCTACCAGCCGAAGAAGGCGCTGCGCACGGTCCAGGGCGACCTGGCCGCGGCCGGACCGCCCATGGTCCAGCCGCGGCAGCCGCAGAAGCCCCGCCGCTAACGGATCGGGACGTCCACATAGGACCCGCCGGCGACGGTGACCGTGCCGCCGAGGGTGTTGGCGTCGTAGTACAGCGGATCCGTGGTGTCGACGACCAGGGTGAGGGAGTGCCCGGCCGGCACGTCGTACGCGGTGGCCGACAACGCCACGTCCACGCTGCGGCTGCCGGCCGAGGTGCCCAGCCACGTCACCGGGGCGTGGGTGATGAGCTTGGCGTTGCCGAGCGCGTCGAGGTCGTACAGGTACGCGACCACGGTGCCCTGCGCGGCCGTGCCGGTCAGGCTGAGGTGCACCTTCGGGATGCCGCGGATGCGCAGGGCGCTGCCGGGCCGGTCCGACGCCCACACCCCGGCCCGCAGCCGGTCCACCGTGGGCAGCCAGATCTGCGGCTGCTGGCCGGTGAACGCCGACACGCCGTTGGTCAGCAGCACCACGCCGCCGTTGGCCGTGGTGTCCAGGTCGGACGGGAGGGTCTTGCTCCAGCCGGTGCTCGGCTCGCCGCCGAGCAGCCCGGTGCCGTCGATCCAGCGGATCGCGCCGAGGCCGTACCGCTTGGTCGACGTGTTCAGCGCGCCCCACGACGGGTACTGCTCGTAGCCGGCGTTGAGCGGCTTGAGGACCACGGGCGGCTCGGCGCCGATGCCGGTGTCCACCCCGGCGAGGTACTGGTCGAACCAGCGGTACAGGCTGGTCCAGGCGTCGTTGGGAAGCCCGGCGATCCCGGTGAGCTCCGCGATCGCGTGGTCGCCAGGGCGCAGTTCGAGGCGCTTCGGCGTGCTCAGCCGGCCGAACAGGTCGACCAGCTGGTCGGGCGGGAAGAACGAGTCGCCCCACGCGTTGGCGATGAGCACGGCCGGACGGTTGGCATTGATGGCGTCGAGGTACGTGGCCGGCGAGCGCACCCGGGCCCACGCCTTGACCTCATCGACGTTGCGGTTGGCGTTGAAGTCGGCGAGCTTGCCGCTGAGGTCCGCGCCGGGGTGCCCGACCAGGCTCGCGGCCAGGCTCAGCAGCCCCGAGGACTGCAGGTGCCGGGTGTTGTCGCCGTAGAGGGAGTAGACGAGGTCGGTCCAGCCGCTCATCATGACCACGGCCCGGATCCGCGGGTCGAAGGCGGAGCCGAGCAGGCTGATCCCGGCCCCGTAGGAGACCCCGGCGGCGCCGATGCGGGCCGGGTCGGCGGCGGTGTTGGCGATCGTCCAGTCGATCACCTTGGACAGGTCGGCCATGTCCTGCGGCCCGGCGGTGTCGATCTCGCCGCCGGAGGCCCACCAGCCGCGCGGGGTGTAGGACACGACGACGTAGCCGCGGCCGGCGAGCGCGTTGGCCTGAGCGAGGTACTCGAGGTCGTTGAGGCCCCAGCTGGACGGGAACACGATCGCGGGATGCCTGCCGGTGTCGGCGGGCGCGATCACGTTGCCCTTGAGCGTGACCCCGGCGCCGGGGATGTCGACGAAGCGCACCCCGGTCGTGGCGGCCCGGGCCGGCGCCGGGAACACGGCGACCGCGAGGACCAAGGTGAGCAGGAACAGCAGGGAACGGCGCATGCGCACTCCTCCTGGCGGGGATGGGGGTGCCCGTTGGTGGCGGCAGCGTAGGAGCCCGTTCCGAGAATGAGAAGCTCGTGACATTATCATTACCGATCGGTAACATACGTCGATGTGCTGTACGGTGTCCCGACGCCGCGGCGCCGCGACGCCCAGCGCAACCGCTCGGCCATCCTGCGCGCCGCGAGCGAGCTGCTGCTGACCGGCGGCGCCTTCGCCGGCATGCCGGAGGTGGCCCGGCGGGCGGGCGTCGGCCAGGCCACGCTGTACCGCCATTTCCCCGACCGGGGTGCGCTCGTCGCCGCCGTGGTGGCCGACCGGCTGGCCGGTCTCGAGGCCCGTGCGGCCGCCCCGTTCCGCGCGCTGCTGGCCGAGGGCCTGCACACCGAGGCCGCGATGCGCGGCCTGGACGCCGAGACGCGCCGCCGCCTGACCGCGCGCGTCGTGACGACCCTGGCCGTTCCATTGCGCCGCGCCCAGTCCGCCGGTGAGGTTCGCCCGGACCGCACGACCGCGGACCTGACGCTGCTGTTCGCGATGCTGACGGCCTCGGACGAGCAGAGCGTGGGACGCGCGATCGAGCTGCTGCTGGACGCGTTCTGTTTCGGCCCGGACGGGCATCACTAGCGGCGTCTGGGCCGGCGATCCGGCCGGCACCCTGGTGTAAGGTCCGGCCGTGCATTGGCTCGACGCGTTCTACGACGCACACTGGCAGGTCACCCGGGATCAGGCGATCAGTTACCGGGAGATCGTCGGCAACGCATTCGGTCTGGCGTCGGCGCTGTTCGGGCTGCGGCGGCTCGTCTGGGCGTGGCCGGTCGGGATCGTCGGCAACGTGCTGCTGTTCACCGTGTTCGTCAGCCAGCAGACCACGCCGCTGTACGGGCAGGCGGCCCGGCAGGTCTTCTTCGTCGCCACGAGCGTGTACGGATGGTGGCGCTGGCGGCGCAACCGCGGGGGCGGGGGAGCTCCTGCCGTACGCCCCAGGTGGGCGACGGCACGGGAACGGGCCTGGCTGGTTCCCGCGGGCCTGGCCGCCGTCGTGGCCTGCTTCTTCGTGTTCCGCGCGGTCGGCGCGGGGTTCCCGGTCCCGTGGTGGTACTACCTGGCCGACTCCTGGATCTTCGTCGGCTCCATCGCCGCCACCTACGCCATGGCGCGGGGCTGGGTCGACTTCTGGCTCTGCTGGATCGCCGTGGACCTCGTCGGCGTCCCGGAGCTGCTGCACTTCCACTACTACCCGTCGGCGCTGCTGTACGCGGTGTACGCCGGGTTCGTGCTGTGGGGCTTCGCCGTCTGGCTGCGCATCTCGCGCCGCGAGGGGCCCCAGCGCCGGTCGGCGGAACCGGCGCTGGAGCCCGCGTAATCAGGACGTGGGGAAGTTGTCCGCGGTGCGGATCCGGTTGCGCACGTACGCCCCAGACTCGGTCAGCTGTGCGGTGTTGGTGTAGGAGCCGGCCGCGCAGGTGCCGGGCTTGAACGCGGCGCTGCTCTCGTTCGCGTCGGAGTAGGTCCAGTTCGCGTAGCTGATCTTGTTCTGGTCGAGCAGGTCGAGCCACGCGCCGGTGCTGGACAGGTCGGTGGCGCCGCCGCCGGTGGCGCTGACCGTGCCGAACTCGGTGACGAACAGGGGCAGCAGCTTGGCCGCGCGGGCCACGGTGGTGCGGTAGTTGTCCTTGTGCGACGCCGCGTAGAAGTGGAACGCGTACATGATGTTCGTGGCGTTGACCGGGCTGTTGACGATCTCGGTCTCGCTCGACCCGTCGGACACGCCCAGCGAGGACCAGCCACGGGTGCCGACGATGACCACGGCGTCCGGGTCGGCCGCGCGGATCACCGGGATGACCTGCTCGGCGTAGCTCTTGATGCCCTGCCAGCTCACCCCGTTGGGCTCGTTGGCGATCTCGTAGATGACGTTCTTCTTGGCCGCGTTGCGGGCGGCGACGGAGGCGAAGAAGGTCTTGGCCCGGTCGAGGTTGTAGTTCGGGTCACCCGGGGTCAGGGTGTGGAAGTCGATGATGGCGTACATGCCGCGGGCCTCGGCCAGGTCGACGTAGCTGTTCACCTGCGCGGTGAACGCGGCCGGGTTGGTCTCGTAGCCCTGCTCCTGCACGTACATGGCGATCCGCAGCAGGTCGGCCTTCCAGTCGTTGGCCAGCGCGTCGAGGGACGCCCCGTTGTAGCACGACGCGAACCACTGGATGCCGTGCGTGCTCATGCCGCGCAGCTGGATTGCCTTGTTGTACTGGTTGCAGAGGTTCACCCCGCACACGTGCAGCTGCCCGTTGATGCCCAGCGGCGTACCCGTCGTGGGCGGCGGCGGGGTCGACGTGGACGGCGACGGTGAGGGCGACGACGAGGCGGACTTCGACGGCGACGGGCTCGTCGTCACCCCGCCGGTGCAGGCGACGCCGTTGAGCGTGAACGCGCCCGGCACCGGGTCGGCGCTCGTCCACGTCCCGTTGAAGCCGATCGACGTCGAGGCCCCGGTCGCCAGGCTGCCGTTGTAGTCCAGGCTCTTGGCGGTGACCGCGGATCCGCTCTGGCTGAAGGTGGCCGACCAGCCCTGCCCGACCTTCTGCCCGGCGTCGGGGAAGGTGAAGCCGAGCGTCCAGGCGGTCACCGGGTCGCCGAGGTTGGTGATCGCGACGTTGGCCGTGAAGCCGCCGGGCCACTGGTTGGCGATGGTGTAGTTGACGCGGCAGCCGGCCGAGGCCGAGGCGCTGACCATCGGGGCCAGGATCAGGCCGCCGGCCACGAGGGCCCCGACGGCGCCGACGACGCCGAGGGTACGGCCCCGCGGCAGACGTGTGCGCAGGCTCATGGATGTTCCTCCGAAGGGCGGGAGCGAGGTACGGTCGGTGATCGTCACCGCCGCCCCCTTGACCGCTCAAGTGCGGGCGTGGACCCGGCCGCGGAACATCGGTCTTGAGCTGCGGAAACCCGCCTAAATGCCGATGAAATGTACAAGTCGAACCGCTTCGAAGACCCGGAATGAGGCGACCCTTCGTCGATGGGATGCCGGGACCGCCCGTGGACACAATGGCGGCGTGCCCGATCCCGAACTCGCCGCGCTACGCGACTCCATCCACCACCGGGGAGAGGCGGACGTCGAGGGCGCCGCGATCGTCGTCACGGAGTACCTGGAGGGCATCCTGGGCGACGCGGGCGCCCCGGGCGATCCGGCGGCCATGCGCTGGGCCCGCGACCGCCTCCGCCTCTTCATGGTGGTGAGCCTCGGCAACTGGTTCGGCGTCCTGGAGCGCCTGCCGGCCGAGTACCGGGTGCTGCGCGAGGAGTGGCGCGCCCTGCTCGCCGAGCCTGCCCGCTACGGCCCGGAGGACCTGGTCGCCTGGTGGTGGCACCTGCAGCCGACGATGTTCGAGCCGCTCATCGCCGCCCAGCTGCGGGACATGACCGCCCCCCTGCGCGACGGCGTGGCCGCCATCCTGAAGGACGGCGCCGACTTCGACGAGCGCCTGGTCGACTGGAGCGCCTTCGGCGCCGCGTAGCTTCCTCACTGCCGCGGCGGGCCGGTCATCCTCGGGCCCGGCAGCGAGTCGCGCGGCGCCGGGCGGTGTCTGGCAGGAGGACCGGAGTCAGGGGAAGGCCGGCCCGGCAACCAGCGCAACGGGTGGGGCTTCCAGCGGTACCGCCGCGAGATCGAAGGCGAAGTGCAGCAGGCCGTCGACGTAGGTCGGGCCCGGGTCCGAGCCGGCCAGCGCGCGCACCAGCCCCCTGGTCGCGGCGTTGGAGCCGGCCACGTCGGCGTGGATGCTGCGGATGCCGGCGGCGATCATCCGCTGGACCAGGGCGCGGATCAGGGCCGAGGCCAGGCCGGTGCGCTGCCACGGGTCGGCGACGAGCACGGCCAGGTCGGCGGCCGGGGCGTCGGCGGGGTAGCGGCCGTACTCGGCCCACCCGCACAGCACGCCGTCGTCCACGGCGACCTGGGCGTCCCACTCCGGGCGGGGGCCGGCGGCCACGTGGGCCAGGTAGGCGGTGGGCAGGCGGCCGGCGCTGCCGACCAGGAAGCGGCGCTCGATGGTGCGCGGGGACAGGTGCTCCTGCGCGGCCACCACCAGCGCCCGGTCGCCCTCCTGCCACGGTCTGATCAGCACGCGAACCTCCCCCGGGGCAGCCTGAGTTCAAATATTAGACCCAGTTGTGGCGGCGGGATATGTCAGTCGGGCTGCGATACGGCGAAGGTGACGCAGCCCACACGGAGCAACCCGTCGTCCAGCGGGACGCAGCGGATGCCGCCGTGGCCGCGCAGGGCCCGCCAGGCGCCGGGGCCGATCGTCACGTCCATCCACGCGCACGGGTTGGCCGGGCGCTTCGCGTGCAGGCGGACCGGGCCGTCGCCGGAGTCCAGGGTCAGTACCGAGCCGACGAGGTCGTCCACCGGGACGCCGGCGACCAGGATGTTGCGCCGCACCTGGGCGAGGCCCGCGCCAGGGGGCAGGGACTCGGCCGCGATGACGGTGACGGACGCGTCGCGGTGGGCCGGGTGGCCGAAGTACCGGTCACCGACGATGCCCAGGCCGGCCCGGACACGTACCTCCCGGACCAGTTCACCGGGCGGGGCGGGGGAGGGACCGTCCTGCGGGCGCCCCTCGAAGCGGTGGCCCGGCGAGGCGAGTAGCTCCAGAATGCGCGAACCGGTACCCATCCGGACCATTCAACACCGTTGGGCCATTCCCCCGGTCGCCGCGGCGCCGCGCGGTTCCGGTACAAACCCGGATCATGCTTGCCGTCGTCCTCGCCGTGTTCGCCGCGGCCATGTTCACCACCTCGGCGGCGATGCAGCAACGCGCCGCGCAGCGGGCCGCGCCGGACTTCGCCCACCGGGCGCTGCCCGTGCGGGTCGTGCTGCTGGTCCGGCGGCTGGCGAAGGACAAGTGGTGGCTGGCCGGCTGGCTGTTCAACATCGCCGCGTTCGCCGCCCACGCCGTCGCGCTGCACGTGGGGTCGCTGACCGTCGTGCAGGCGCTGCTCGTCTCGCAGCTGCTGTTCGCGATGCTCACCGTGCGCCGGCCGCCGTTGCGGGCCTGGCTCGGCACCGTGGCCGTCTGCGCGGGGCTGGCGCTGCTGGTGGTGGCGCGGCCCGCGGTACCGCAACACCTCGACCGCCACGCCGTGGTCCCGGCGGTGGCCCTCGGGGCGGCCATCATGGTCCTGTTCGTGGCGCTCGCGCACCTGCTGCCCAAGCGCACCGAGGCCCGGCTGCGCGGCGCCCTGGCCGGCGTGGCGGCCGGCGTGTGCACCTGCCTGACCGCGGTCTTCGTCGTGCTCGTCACCGACACCCTGGCCCGCGACGGCGTGCTCGGCCTGGCCCAGGACTGGTCGCTCCTCGGGCTGATCGCGTCGACGACGGCGAGCGCCCTGCTGACCCAGGACGCCTTCGCGGCCGGCTCGCTGCCGACCGCGCTCACCGCGATCAGCATCACCGACCCGCTCTGCAGCGCGATCTTCGACGCCACCGTCTTCCACGTCGGCTGGCGCGATGCCACCTGGTGGCCGTGGAGCGCCGTGGGCGTGGTGGCCCTGCTGATCCTGGGCGTGACCCTGCTGGCGGCGGCCCGGGTCGCCCAGCGGGCGGCCCAGACCGCGCAGGCCGCCCAGCTGACCGTCTCCCAGGCGCCGTAACGCGCCTGAGGCGCCGGGCGCCATGCTCCCGGGCCGCCGTAACGCGCCTCAGGCGCCGGGCGTCACACTCCCCGGCGCCGTAACGGGGCTCAGGCGCCGGGCGCCATGCTCGCGGGCCGCCGTAACGCGCCTCAGGCGCCGGGCGTCGCACTCCCCGGCGCCGTAACGGGGCTCAGGCGCCGGGCGCCATGCTCGCGGGCCGCCGTAACGCGCCTCAGGCGCCGGGCGTCACGCTCCCCGGCGCCGTGACGCGGCTCAGGCGCTGTGCGGCACAGGGTTGCCCAGCCGCGCGGTCGCCTGCTCGAAGACCTCCAGCAGTCCGGAGATCGTGGCCGACCACGGGAACTGCTCGGCGACCGCGCGGGCGTCGGCCTGGCGGCGCTCGCGCGGCACGGCCAGCAGCGACTCCACCCCGTCGGCCAGGCCGACCGGCGTGCCGTCGGTGACCCGGCCCGACTCGGGGCGCAGCAGCAGCTCGCCGGCCGCGCCCTTGGCCGGCACCACCACGGGCACGCCGCAGGCCATCGACTCGAGCGTGGCCAGCCCGAAGGTCTCGGCCGGCGACGGGGACAGCGACACGTCGGCCCCGGCGACGAGGTCGGCCAGGCGCTGCCGCTCGGCCACGTGGCCGACGAACCGGACCGGCAGCCCCGCGGCGAGCTTCTCCAGCCGGCGCAGGTTGGGGCCGGTGCCGATGACGTCGAGGGTGGCGGGCACACCCCGGCGGCGCAGCTCGCGCAGGGCCTCGACGGACAGGTCGGGGTGCTTCTCCGTGGACAGGCGGGTCACGGTGACGAGACGGACCTGGTCGCCGCCGTTGCGCGGGGCGGGCCGGAAGGTCTCGAAGTCGACGCCGAGCGGCACGCGGTGGGTCTTCACCGGCTCGAAGGCGCTGAACTCGTCGACCGAGAAGGCGGAGGCGCCCACGATGTCGTCGACGAGGCGGTGCAGGCGGCGGTTGATGGCGACGGCGGCCGAGTCCAGCGGGAACCAGCGCGGCACCCGGGTGCGCAGGATGGCGTTGATGCGCTCGTGCGAGACGAGGACCAGCGGCACCTTGCGGCTGCGGGCCCACGGCGACAGCCAGCCGATGCTGAGCTTGTCGTTGGCCTCCAGCACGTCCGGCTCGACCTTGTCGAGCAGCTCGCACACCTTGGTGCGGGCGGTGAGCACCCGGTAGCCGCCCGTGCCGGGCAGCAGCGGGCTGCGGACCGTGAGGTGCCGGCCGTCGGGCAGCGTGATGTCGCGGTCCTCGGTGCCGGGCACCAGCGTGACGCGCTCGTGACCGGCGGCGATGTAGCCGCGGCCGGTCTGCTCGACGCAGGTGCGAAGGCCGCCCGACACCGGCGTGTAGAAGTTGGCGAGCTGGACGATCCTCACGATGCCGCCGCGTCGACGACTGCGCCGTAGGTGGTGGCCCGCGCGCCGGCCTTCAGCGCCCCCTCGATGGCCCGCAGCGTGTCGTCGCGCAGGCCGGGGCGGTGCAGGTCGTCGGGGTGCAGCGCGACGCGGACCAGCCCGCGGCGGCGGGCCGCCCAGGCCGCGCCGGTCTGCAGGATGCGCGAGCCGAGCCGCTCGCCGGTGCCGCCGGGACGGTGTGACAGGGCGAAGCCGCGGCGGGCCCGCCCGGATCGAAGGTCCTTCACCCCGAAATGATCCGTGGTGTACCGGAATCCCGCACCCGCAAGGGCCCGCACCGCGGCCGGCGAGGCGAGCCAGCCGGGCGGCGTGAAGCCGGTGGTGTGCAGCCCGAGGCGGTCCATCACGGCCTTGGCCCGGTCGAGGCGCCCGGCCGCCTGCTGCTCGTCGAGCGCGGCGAACTCGGCGGCGCCGCGGGCCACGGCCCGTCCGACCGCCCGGCGCACCACGGTGCCCTCCGGGCCGGCCATGTGGCACCAGCCGTGCAGCACCAGCTCGTCGCCGCCGGCCGCGCGCTCGCGCAGCACCCCGGCGTAGTCCTCGTGGCCGGCGAGGTCCATGCCGCGCCAGGGGCCGGGGATCACCAGCAGCGACACCGGGATGCCGAGCGCGTCGGCGTCGGCGCACCAGCGGGCGGTCTCATCGGCGGTCGCGGGCGCCACGTCGTGGACGCTCACCACCATCAACGGCTCGCGTGCCGGTCCGGGGTCCTCCGCGGAATGTTCCACACCCATCACCAACGCCCATCACACCAGGTCAAGGCGGCACAGTGCTGCCGAGTCGGGGTATCTGTCGCCGGACGGTAGCACGACCCGCACAACCACCCGGGACCTCGGGCACATTACGCCGGGCAATGCGGCGTACGTCACGGTCAAGTCGATGAACGGGCTATGAACCCGCTGTGAATCCGGCCGGGTTTTGTCAATGCTTGACAGTTTCCGTGCATGACAGCGACCCTTGTCGATATCGTGCCTGCCATCCGCCAATGGGGGGTTGCAACCCATGCGCCGACTGCTCGCCGTCCTCGCCCTGCTCCTGCCGATACTCGCCCTGCCGTCCGCACCGGCCGGTGCCGCCGTGGCCACCCGGCCGATCAAGATCATGCCGCTCGGCGACTCCATCACCTACGGCGTCGGCAGCTCGTCCAGCTCCAGCTACCGGGCCGCCCTGTGGAACCGGCTGGCCGTCCAGGCCGGCTACGCCATCGACTTCGTCGGCTCCCAGCAGTCCGGCGCCCTGCCCGACACCGACAACGAGGGCCACTCCGGCTGGCGCATCGACCAGATCGCCGCCAACATCGACGGCTGGCTGGCCACGTACCAGCCCGACGTGGTGCTGCTGCACATCGGCACCAACGACATGAACCAGAACTATCAGGTCGACACCGCGCCGCAGCGCCTCGCCGCGCTCGTCGACCGCATCCTCGCCGACCGGCCCACTGCCAGCGTGCTCGTCGCGAAGATCGTGCCGGCCCTCGACGCCGGCATCCAGGCCCGGATCAACACGTTCAACGCCGCGATCCCCAGCGCGCTGGCCGGCAGGGCCCGGACCAGGGTCGTCGACCTCACCGGCCTGGCCGCGGCCGACCTCAACGACACGCTGCACCCCAACGACGCCGGCTACGCGAAGATGGCCGTGCGCTGGTACTCCGCCCTGGAGCCGGTGCTCGGCGACGGCCGCGACCACCCGCTGCTGAGCACCGCCTTCGAGTCGAGCGACCCGGCCCCGACCTGGCTGGACAGCGCCGGCGCGGCGGTGAACGTCGGCGGGTACTGCTGCGGCCTCACCGCCGCCGAGTCCTCCCCGCGGGCCGAGATCGCGCACAGCGGCACCAGCGCGCTGATGTACTCCGGCTCCGACAACTCGGCCACGCAGTCGTACTCCTACCAGCGCATCTTCGCCGCCGACCTGCCCGTGACGGCGAGCACCGTGCTGTCGTACTGGATCTACCCGCAGCAGGCGGCCGGCACCTTCGTCGCCGTCGACCTGCAGTTCACCGACGGCGCGACGCTGCGCGACTCCGGGGCGGTGGACCAGTTCGGGGTGCGGGCGCATCCGCAGTACCAGGGCGAGGGTGGACACCTGGCGGTCAACCAGTGGAACCTCGTGCGGGTGAGCCTGGCCGGGCTGGCCGGCAGGACCGTCTCCCGCGTCGACGTCGGCTTCGACCGGCCCACCGGCACGGGCCCCTTCCGCGGCTACGTCGACGACCTCACCATCGCCGACGAGTCGGGCGCCTACCCGGGCGTCAACCTGGCCCGCGGCGCGGCCGCCACCGGCTCGGCCTCCTGCGTCGCCGCCGAGGCGCCGGCCAAGGCGGCCGACGGCGTGGTCACCGGCAACAGCAAATGGTGCAGCGGCGTGGCCGGCGCCGTCCTGCAGCTGGACCTCGGCGCGTCGCACACCCTGCGCCGGTTCGTGGTCCGCCACGCCGCGTCCGGCGGGGAGGCGCTCGGGCTCAACTCGCGGGCCTTCACCATCCAGACGAGCACCGACGGCGCCACGTGGGCCACGGCGGTGACCGTCACCGCCAACGCCGACGGCGTGACCACGCACAGCATCAATGCGACCACCGCGCGGTACGTGCGGCTGACGGTCACCACCCCGACCCAGAACGTGGACGGCGCCACCCGCATCTACGAATTGGAGGTCGACGGGTCCTGAGCCAGTTCCAGGCGCGCCTGGGCGATGAGCCGGGCGATGCCGTGGGCGCCCACGGCGGCGGCCAGTTCGCCGGCCTCGTCGAGGGTGGCCGCGGCATCGCCCGGGCGCCCCTGCTCGGCCGCGATGTAGGCCAGGCCCACCAGGTTGGCCGCCACGCCCGCGTCGAAGCCGAGCGCGCGGCGCAGCGCCGAGGACTCCTCGAAGTACGCCCGGGCCGCGTCGAGCCGGCCGGCCAGGTGCTCGGAGAAGCCGAGGTGGCGCAGGGTGTACGACAGCATGAGCCGGTCGCCCGCGGACTGCGACAGCTCGCGAGCCCGCTCGAACAGCGGCCGGGCGGTCGCGTCGTCGTCGCGCACCACCTGGTGGAAGCAGCCGGCCCAGAAGGTCGCCTCGCCCTCGCCGCGCGGGTCGCCGAGGGCCGCCCAGAGCTCGCGGGCCCGCTCGAACAGCGCCAGCTCGGCCGGGTCCTCGTCGCCGCGCTCGTTGAGGAACGCGGCGTGGATGAGCTTCCCGCGCTCCAGGCACAGCTGCGCCTCGATCGCGTCGAGGCCGCGCGCGGCGGCCGGCAGGCCGGTCGGGTCGCCGCCGAAGACCGAGGCCTCGTAGGCCTGTCGTGCCTGATCCAGTGTCATGCGGCCAACCCTAGGGAACGGGCGGCGCCGGGTCTCACCGCAGGGCGTGCTGGCTCCAGTACGACAGATCGCGCGAAACCGCGGCGGTCTGCGGGTCGTCGGGGCCCAGGGCGGCCAGCAGGTCGCGGTGCAGCTCGTCGAGGACCGCCACGGCGTCGGGGACCGCGCGGGACATGCCGAGCCAGCGGGCCAGCGAGCGGCGGGGCCGGGCGGTCGCGGGGTGGCGCGGGCCGAAGGCGCGCTGGGCCTGCAGGACGAGCAGGCGGCAGCGCTCGGCGGCGGCCGGCAATCATCCGTCCGGCCTGCCGTTTGTCCCGGGACTTCGGGCGATCTGGTCCGTTTTGGACGGATTTACGGGACAATACCTTGGTGGAGCGAACCGAACAGCGGCCGGGTGGCAGCACGACGGCGCACGTGGGGCGGCAGCCGATCTACGACCGGGACGGCGCGGTGGTCGGCTACGAGCTGCTGTTCCGGGCCGGGACCGGGGCCAGCAGCGCCACCCGGGTCGACGACCACGCCACCGCGCGGGTGCTCGTCGCCGCGTTCACCGAGATCGGCCTCGACGAGCTGACCGGCGGCCGGGTCTGCTTCCTCAACGTCACGCGCTCGTTCCTGACCGGGCGGCTGCCGCTGCCCTTCGACTACAGCCAGGCCGTGCTCGAGGTGCCGAGCCTGCCCGAGGTCGACGACGAGCTGATGGCCGGGCTCAGCGTGCTGTCCGAGCGCGGGTTCACCATCGCCCTGGACCACTTCCGGGCCCGCGGGCCGCGGGAGGTGCTGCTGCCGCTGGTGAGCTACGTGAAGATCGACATGCTCGACGCCGCCGAGGCCGACGTGCGCGCCTGCGTGGAGATCTGCCGGCGGTACAAGCACGTGCAGCTCGTCGCCGTGCGGCTGGAGAGCGCCGAGGCCCTGCGGCTGGCCTTCGAGCTCGGCTTCGACCTCTTCCAGGGGCACATCCTGGGCCGGCCGCACGTCGACTCGACGGTGGCGCTGACCCCGGGGCGGCTGGCCCGGCTGCGGGTGCTGGCCGCGCTGTCCGCCGACGACGTCGACCTCGACGAGGTGGTGGCCCAGGTCAGCCAGGACGCCGGGCTGAGCCTGCGGCTGCTGCGGGCGACCAACGCGGCCACGTTCGGCCTGAACCGCACCGTCTCCTCGGTCCGTGAGGCGATCGTCGCCATGGGGCTCAACCGGCTGCGCCAGTGGGTCACACTCATGCTGGTCTCCGACCTGACCACGGCCGACCACGAGCAGCTGGTGCGGATCCTGGTCCGGGCCCGGCTGTGCCAGCTGCTGGCCGGCTCGGCCGACTACCCGGAGGCCGCGGAGCGGACCGACGCGGCGTACCTCGGCGGCCTGCTCTCCGCGGTCGCCGACCACTTCGCCGCGCCGATCGACCGGATCGTGGCCGGCCTGCCGCTCGGCCCGCAGCTGCTGAGCGCGCTGCACGGCGACGACAGCCCGCTCGCCGCGGTGCTGGCCGCGGCCCGCGCCTACACCGACCCGTGGGCGCCCACCTTCCCCGAGGAGGGCGCGATCGTCGCCGCCTACCTCTCGGCGCTGCGCTGGACCAACGGGGTGCTCGGCGAGCTCGGGCCGGAGGTGCCGGACCACGCCGAGGAACGGCTGCGGGAGCTGGCGACGGCGGGGGTCTAGCTCTCGTCGTCCAGCCAGCGCTCGTCGCGCTCCTTGTCGGCGAAGGAGACGTGGCCGGGGCGCTGCTTGGCGCGGTACATCGCCTTGTCGGCCAGCTGCACCAGCCGCTCGGGCTCGACGGCGGCGTCCTCGGGGGTCTCCACCACGACGACGCCGATGCTGGTCGTGACCTGCACCATGTCCCCGGTGGAGAGGGCGACGGGCTCGGCGACGGCGTCGAGGATGCGGCGCAGCACGGCGGGGATGCGCTCGGTGGCGCCGATCTGCTCCAGCAGTACCACGAACTCGTCGCCGCCGACGCGGGCCACGAAGTCGCTGCCCCGCACCGTGCTCACCAGCCGCCCGGCCACCCCGATCAGCAGCTCGTCCCCGGCCGCGTGCCCGTGGCGGTCGTTGACCGGCTTGAAGCCGTTGAGGTCCAGGAACAGCACCGCCATCGGGCCGCCGCCGCGGTGCACGCGCCCCGCCGCGTCGTGGATCCGGTTGACCACGCGCCGGCGGTTGGCCAGCCCGGTCAGCGGGTCGTGGGAGGCGGCGTGCTCCTGGCGGCGCTGCTCGGTCACGTCGCGGTTGACGTAGACGAAGCCGGCCCGGCCGCCGTCCGGCGCGGTCAGCGTGGACACCGAGGACAGCACGGTCAGCGGGGCCCCGTCGAAGCGGCGTTCCCGCAGCTCGCCGCTCCACCGGCCGGTGTCCTCGAGGTCCTCGAGGACCTGGCGCACGCCGATCTTCTCGCCGTCGTCCGTGCAGCACGTGGTGGCCAGCAGCGCGAAGAGGTCGCAGCCGACCGCCTCGCCGGCCGGGTAGCCGTAGAGGCGCTCGGCGCCGGCGTTCCAGGAGTCGATCACGTTGTCCGCGCTGCACGAGATCACCGCGTCGGAGATCGCGTCGAGCAGGTCGGACTGCCGGCGCGCGTCGTCGAGCAGGGCGAGCGTGGCCATCAGCGCCCGGCCGTGCTCCAGGGTGGCGGCCGCCAGCGCCGCGAGCGCCTCGACGAAGTCGGCGTCCGCCGCCGGGATCGGGCCGTTGCCCGGCGCCTGTACCCCGAGCGAGCCCACGGTCCGCCCGCGCACCACGATCGGCGCGACGACCACGCCGGCCGCTCTCGCGTCGGCGCGCCGGGCCTGGTCGTCCAGGGCCGCGACGGTGGCCCGGCGCAGCGCCATGCCCGTGGGCGACCCGCCGCCGGCGCCGCCGGCCCGCACCAGCGGCGCGGCGCCGTCCTCGGGCATCAGCGCGGCCACGACACACCGGTTCGCCACCTCGGCGTCGAGCTGGGCCGCGAGGTACTCGACCAGCCGATCCTCGTCGTACGCCGACCCGAGCAGCCGTGCGCCGACGGCAGCGAGGGCAGCGAAACGGGACACGAACGCCTATCGGCCGGAGAACGCCCGAGCTGAGAGGGGTTGTCGCACGGCATCGGTAAGTGATAGCTTACGGTTAGCCATGACGAACATAACCGCGATGCTGGTCGCGCTCGGGGACCCGATGCGGCAGTCGATCCTGGACTGGCTGTCCGACGGTCCGCTGCCCGTGGGCCGCCTGGCCGACGGGCTGCCGATCAGCCGGCCCGCCGTCTCGCAGCACCTGCGGGTGCTCAAGGACGTCGGGCTGGTCACGGACCGGCAGGAGGGGACCCGCCGCCTCTACCAGGTCGACCCGGACGGCGTGGCGGCCCTGCGGGCGCACCTCGACGCGATGTGGGCGCGCTCACTGCAGTCGTTCGCCCTGCACGCCGAGCACCAGCACGCCCAGCACCAGCACGCTCAGGAAGGCGAGGATGAGCACGATGACGCAGACAGTTGAGGCCATCCGGCGCGAGGTCGTCGTCGGCATCGGCCGGGAGCGGGCCTTCGAGATCTTCACCGCCGACATGACCTCGTGGTGGCCCAGCGCGCACCACATCGGCTCGGCGCCGATCGAGCGGGTCGTCGTCGAGCCGTGGGAGGGCGGCCGGTGGTACACCGTGCACCAGGACGGCTCGCAGACCAGCACGGGCTTCGTCCGGGCCTGGGAGCCGCCCGCGCGGCTCGTGGTGACGTGGCAGATCGGCAGCGACTGGAAGTACCACACCGGCCTGGTGACGACCGTCGAGGTGCGCTTCGACGAGGAGGGTCCCGGTCGCACCCGGGTCCGCCTGGAGCACCGCGACCTCGAGGCCTTCGGCGCCGACGCGGCCAGGATGCGCGAGACCTTCGAGCAGCCGGGTGCCTGGGACGGCACCCTGGCGGCCTACGCGGCCGGAGTGGAGGCGGCCGCGTGAAGGCCGTCGTCCTCTACGCCTCCGCCGACGACGTCGCCGCGAAGGCCCCGGCCCACTTCCCGGCGCACAAGGCGCGGCTGGACGAGTACGCGGCCCGCGGCGACCTGCTCATGGTCGGCACCTTCGCCGACCCGCAGAAGGACGGCTCGATGGCCGTCTTCCGCACGAGGGAGTCCGCCGAGTCCTTCGTCGCCGGCGACCCGTTCGTCCTCAACGGCGTGGTGCGCGCCTACGAGATCCGCGACTGGCAGGAGATCCTCGTCCCCTGACCCGCGGAGGCCCCGAACCGGCCGGGTGACGGATTGATCGGGACGTTCGGGCATTCAGGTCCGGGAACGCGAAAACTACGGTGGCCGGGTGTCCTGCAGGGCGGCGGTCGGGTGTGCGAACCCGGGCGGCCAGAATCCGGCGGGCGTGCGTGACGGCAGTCATACGCGCCCGGTGGGGGAGGCCGCCATGGAGCTGTTCGAGCCGCCGCTGGTGCGGCGGGCACGGGATGCCGTCATCGGGGACCCGGCCGGCCCGCGGGAAGAGGCGCGACGGCTCCACGACGAGCACGCCGTCGGAGGAGGGGACGAGCACGCCGCCGGGGGCGGGGACGAGCGCGCCGCCGGCGGCGGGGACGAGCGCGCCCCTGGGGGCGGGGACGAGCGCGCCCCTGGGGGCGGGGACGAGCGCGCCCCTGGGGGCGGGGACGAGCGCGCCGTCGCCGGGTGGCCCGGGGTGAGGCCGAGGTGGGCCCGGGTGAGCTTCGCCTATCACCCGTGCGAGGCCGAGGTGGACGCCACCGCGGCGGCGGTTCACCTGATTGCCACCTACGGAGCCCGCCCGCAGGGGGAATACCGCTTCGATGGGCACTGCGGGCTGTGGTCGCACCGCGCCGCGCTGGTGCATCACGGAGGCGGGCCGCGCGACGTACCGATGCGGGATCCACGGGTCTTGCCCGACGAGGCCCGGCGGCTCCGCACGGCGGCGCCCGGCTCCCCGGCGGTGGAGGCGCTGCGCCGGCTCGACCTGCCGCAGGCGTGCCTGGTTGCGCGGTGGTAGCACTATGGGCGGCGTGAGCAGCGGTGGTTGACCCGTTACGACGCGAGGATCCGCGCCATCTCGGGCCGTACCGCATCCTCGCCCGCCTCGGGATGGGCGGGATGGGGCAGGTCTTCCTCGGCCGCGACGACCGGGGCACCGTGGCCGCGGTCAAGACGCTGCACCTGGCCACGGGTTCCGGCTACGACGACGAGACCCTCGCCCGGTTCGGCCGCGAGGTGGAGCTGGTCGCCAAGCTCGACTCGGTCTACACGGCCCGGCTGCTCGGCGCCGACGCCGCCGGCTCGCCGCCGTGGCTGGCCACCGAGTACCTGCCCGGGGTGACCCTGGCCGAGCTGGAGGAGCTCGCCGGGGCGCTGCCCGAGGAGCTGGTCCGCCGGCTCGGGCAGGGCCTGGCCGCGGGGCTGGCCGACATCCACGCCGCCGAGATCGTGCACCGCGACCTCAAGCCGAGCAACGTCATGGTGCTGCCCGGCGGGCTCAAGATCATCGACTTCGGCATCTCCCGGCCCCACGACGGGGCCCGGCTCACCGCGTCGTACCACTTCCACGGCACGGTCGGCTACGTCGCGCCGGAGCGCTTCGCCGGGCTGCCCGGCACCGGGGCGTCGGACGTGTTCGCGCTCGCCGCGATCCTGGTCCGGGCGGCCACCGGGCGGCTGCCCTTCGAAGGCCGGTCCATGGAGCAGTACAACTACTCGGTCAAGTACAGCGCGCCCGACCTCACCGGCGTGCCCGTCGGCATGACCTGGACGCTGCGCAAGTGCCTGGAGGCGGCCCCGGAGGACCGCCCGACGGCCCGGTTCGTGCGCGAGCGGCTCGCCGCGGGGCTGCCCGAGGCCGCCGGGCCGTGGCTGCCCGCGCCGGTGCTGGCCGAGATCGACGAGCGGGCCCGCACGGTGCGCCGCCTACTGCAGGGGGCCGGCGCGCCCCGGCCCTGGCGGGTGGTGCGCCCGGCGATGGCCCGCAGCGAGATCGTGGTGGCCGGCGACGCGCTGCTGGTCGGGGCCGACGACGGGGTGCACGCGCTGGAGGCCGCCGACGGCCGCCCCCGCTGGCGGCACCCGTCCGTGGTCGCCCCCGGCTACCGGCCGCTCGTCGCGGACGACGTCGTGGTCAGCCCGACCCGCACCGGCGTCACCGCGCTCGACCTGCGCACCGGGGCGCCCCGCTGGGAGCTGCCGGTCGCGCCGCACGGGGAGCCGCTCTTCGCGCACGGCCTGGTCCACGTGCTCGGGCCGGGGCACCGCAACCTGCACGCCGTCGACGCCGCCAGCGGCGCGCCGAAGTGGCGCACCACCTCGGCCGGGCTGCGGCCGGTGCCGGTGCCCGGCGGGGTGGCGCTGGCGCACGGGCTGGTGGTCCGCCAGCGGCTGCGCGAGGGCGGCGACGGCTGGCGCCACGGCGACCTGCGCGCCCCGGCCGGCGCGCTGTCCGCGGCCGGCGACCTGCTGCTGGCCCGGGCCGGCGACGAGCGGCTCGGCCTCGACGCGCACGACGGCGGGCTGCGGTTGCGCCGGGCCGGGCTGCCGCCGCGGGCCGCGCCGTCGGCCACCGCCGAGATCGTGCTCCAGCCGGCCGGCGCCGAGCTGCTCGGGCTCGACCCGGCCGACGGGGCGCTGCGCTGGCGGCTGCCCGGCGCCGGCACCCCGCACGCGGTGCCCGGGGGCGTGTTCGTGGCCGAGCCCGGCGGGCTCACCGCGCTGGACACCGCCGGGCGGGTGCGCTGGCGGGTGCCGGGACTCGCCGTGTGGCCGGAGGTGCGCGTGGGTCCGACACTGGTCTACGTGGTCGACGCCGGTGTCCTGCACGCCTACTCCCGGGCCGACGGCACCCTGCGCTGGTCCGCCCCGGACATTCAGGTGACCCGGGCCCCGGTGCTCGGCGACGGGGTCGTGTACCTCGACAACGGCTACACACTGTTCGCCATCAACGCCGACGACGGGGAGCGACTGCCCACATGACGGTCCACATCGAGTTCGACCCGGACCGGCGGTTCACCGACCTGTTCGAGATGCAGTGGGGCCGGCTCGTCTCCGGCGAGCGGGTGCTGCGCCGCACCGCCCGCACACCCGAGGCCAACCGGCTCGTGCACGCCGAGGTCAACGCCGGCAACCTCGTCTGGGCGCTCGGCGACACGATGTACCCGCTGCAGCTGTGCCGGGTCGTCGAGCACGACCTCACCGCCGAGCGGCCGCACGTGACCACCACCTACCGCGGCGTGCCGGTGGCCGGGCAGCCCGGCGCACCGCTGCCGGAGACCCTGCTGACCATCTTCGCCGACCTGCTCGTGGCGATCCGGACGCTGGCCAAGGCCGGGCTCACGCACGGGGCGATCCTGCCCGAGTACGTGCTGTGGGACGGCGCCCACGCCCAGCTGGTCAACCTCGGCCAGGCCGTCGCCGTCGGCGAGCCCGCCCGGGCCGTGCTCGACCCGCGCTGGCTGCCCCCGGCCGGCCCCGACGGGCTGCGGCTGGCCGCCGAGGCGCACGACGTCTACCAGGCCGGGATGGTGGTGTACTGCATCGCCCTGCAGGCCGGCCCGGCCACGGCCGCCGAGGCCCGCGCCGAGCTCGCCCGGGGCGGCGGCTCCGCGCTCTCGGCCCTGCTCGAGGGCGTGTTCGCCGACGACCCCCGGGACCGGCCCGACCCGCACACGCTGCTGCGGCGGGTCGAGGAGGCCCGCTACGAGCCGGTATGGCAGAGCGCCGACCCGGCCGACGCGACCACGGCCACCATCAAGATCCCGCAGCAGTACTCCCCGGCGCCCCTGCCCCCGGCGGTGGCCCGGGCGACGGTCCCGCTCAGCCCGGCCCGCGACGAGTTCCGGCGCCTGGTCGAGGCCAAGCGGCGCTACCGCGACGAGCGGGCGGCGCCGCGGGCGGTGGCGTGGCGGTACGCCCGCGGCCTCCTCGACGTGCTGTGGCACAGCCGCGACGACCTGTCCAGCAAGGTCTGGCTCGGCGTCGCCGGGGTCGTCGTCATCGGCCTGCCGGCGCTGCTGATCATCCTCATCGTGACCCAACTGGGAGGCTCGAAATGATCAAGCGGAGCCCGGCCCGCCTGCTCGGCCGCGTGCTGTGCCCGATCTGCCTGCAGTGGATCCACTGGAGCAAGGCCCAGCGGGTCGAGGTCGACGTGGAGACCAAGCAGCACCGGCCCTTCCGGCCCCGCGGCGCCGACGAGACCATGGAGGCGTTCAACGAGCGCCGTCTCGGCGCCCAGCGGGCCTGCACCCTCATGCGCGACGGCATCGCCACCACGCACTACCTGCCCGACCGCTACGGCGACTACGGCGACCCGATCGTCATCGGCCTGGTCGGCCACCGCGCCGCCGGCAAGACCCTGCTGCTGGCCGCGATGGTCGAGGCGCTGCGCAACAACCTGGAGATGGCCGACCTGGGGCTGCGGGTCGAGCGGCTCGACGAGGCCATCGAGCACCGCTACACCACCGAGTTCGTCGAGCCCTTCTGCCACCGGCGGGAGCTGCTGCCGCTGACCCAGGAGAGCCCGATCGAGTTCAGCTACGTAGCCAAGGTCTACAGCCGCCACGCCGGGCGCGACTTCGCCGTCGCGTTCTTCGACGTGGCCGGCGAGCAGCTGCGCCGCCGCCGCACCGGCGACCGGTTCCGGGACACCTCGTTTCTGTCCGCGGTCAACGCGCTACTCTTCGTCGTCGACCCGGAGAAGGCGCTGCCGACCGTGCTCGGCGAGCCGGCCACCGTGTACGGCGACCCGGCGTTCAACGCCGTGCTGGACCGGCTGGTGGAGAGCCGCGCCGAGTCCGCCACCCAGTTCCTGCCGATCCCGGCGGCCATGGTGGTGGCCAAGTCCGACCTGCTGGCCCCGCTGCGGCCGGAGGTGGCCCGGTGGCTGTCCCGCGACGACAACCGCCAGCTGCAGACCGTCGCCGAGGAGAGCGAGGAGGTGTACGAGTTCCTCGCCACCAACGGCGCCGAGCGCTTCCTGCCGCCGGTCAACCGGGTCAGCGACGTGAGCCTGCACTACGCCTCGGCGGCCGGCGTCGCCCCGGTGAACGGGCACTTCCCGGCCGAGGGCTTCGGCCCCCGCCGGGTGCTGCGCCCGCTGCTGTCCCTGTTCGCCATGACCGGCGTGCTCGACCGGTCGCTGCTGGGCTCGTAGAGAGGGCCGCGATGGAGCGTATCGACCAGATCGTCTTCCGCTGGCGGGCCCGCTCGCAGGACGACGGCCACGACGGCGTCGGGCCGGACGCCACCTCACTGGCGCCCGCGCCGGTGACCTGGTGGGACGACCGGCTCGCGCTGCGCATCACCCGGGCCAGCGGCCGCAACGACCGGCCGTCGCTGGCCTACCTGCGCATCGAGGGCGCCGGGGTCGTGCTGCACAAGGTGCCGGCCCGCGACGACAAGAACCGGCCCGGCGCGGCGATCGCGCATGCCCTCATCGGCCCCGAGGACCTGGTCACCGCGCAGCTCGCGCTCGGGCTGGAGGAGTGGCCGCAGTGGGCCGGGCGCAACCGGCCCGAGGCGTACCCGCCGGGCCGCCTCGACCCGGTGGACTACCACGCGCTGCGCGAGCACGCCGTGGCCGCGCTGGCCCGCCCGGTGACCGACCCCGGACCGGTCTTCGACGAACTGCTCGGCCGGGTCCTGGACAACCCCGAGGCCCCGCTCACCGTGGTCCTGCCCGACGCCCCGGCCACCGCCCTGCTGCGCGGCCTGGTCGACGTGCTCGGCGACGCCCGCGAGCTCACCTTCGCCACCAACGAGGACGACGACACCGGCCCGGACCTGCCCCGCCTGGTCTTCCTGGACACGGTCGGCTCCGGCACCGGCTACGCCGCCACCCGGCTGCGGCTCTATCCGGGCTCGGCCGGGGCCCGGCCGGCCGACTTCGCCGTCCAGCTGGCCGACGTCTGGCGGCGCGGCGGGGCGGCCGCCGTCGCCCCCCTTCGCGGCGCCCGCCGCCTGGGCGGGGCGGCCGAGGTGCGGCAGTGGCAGGACGAGGTGCTCGTCGGCGGGCGCATCCTGCAGACCACGCTCATCGACGCGGTCACCTCCGGCCAGGCCGCCCCCGAGCACCTCGAGCTGGTGCGCACCGAGGACGGGCTGCGCCAGATCGAGTCCGAGCTGAGCAAGCTCAACGACAGCAACCTGCGCACCGTGTACCTCGCCTGGCAGCCCAGCGGGGCCCTGGCCGCCCGGCACCCGGCCGCGGCCAAGCTCGTGGCCCGCTGCACCGTGCAGCGCTGCATGCGCTCCAGCGCCAGCAACGCGCTGCGCGAGGCCCTGCGCGGCTCCGCCTTCGACCCGGCGCTCGTCGAGGACTACCTGCGTGGCTGGGCGGCGCACGGGCGCAACGCCACCGCCACCCCGGCCGCGGTCGTGGAGCTGGCCCAGCGGGCGGTCACCTTCGGGGTGCCGCCGGCGCTGGGCCGCCCCGGCATGCGCGCCCTCATGGACCGCTTGAGCCTGGCCGACCTCATCGAGCTGGCCAACCGGCACACCGGCTCCGACGTGCACATCACCGAGCTGCTGCTCAGCGCCGCCGAGGACCGCTCCTTCGACCCCGAGCAGCTGCAGATCAACCACACCGCCCTGGACCGGGCCGAGTTCCTGGTGCACTGCATCCCGTTCCTGCCCGGCGACGCGAAGCTGGCCCAGGACCGCTGGTTCCGGGTGCTCGACGCCGTGTTCGGGCCGCACCTGCGGGCCGAGAACGGGCGGACCCTCCAGGAGGTGCTGCAGTTCCTCGCCCGCGATGCCATCTCCGAGGTACCGCCGGCGCTGCTCTTCGCCCTGCGGCGCTTCCAGCCGACCCTCGCCGGCAAGGCCCGCGTCGACCAGCTGGCCGCCCGGGACCGCTACCTGGCCGCCGGGCTGGCCGACATCTGGCCGGAGCGGGGCCAGCTCGTGCTCGCCGAGCGCCGGACCAAGACCCGCGCGCTGCCGCCCGACCCGGGTCCCGCGGTGGCGGCCTCGGGATCGGCCCCGGTGTCGCGGCTCCCGGGCGCCGCGGTGCGCCGCTTCCAGCCGCGCACCCTCGTCGCCGTCGGCGCGATCGCGCTCGTGGTCGTCGCCCTCGTCGCCGTCGTCATCTTCAGCCTGCAGGGAGGTTCCCAGTGAGCGAGTACCGGCTGAGCATCGACTACGGCACCACGAACACGGTGGCGTACCTGCAGCCGCCCAAGGAGGCGCCGTTCCCGCTGCAGTTCGAGGGCGGCCGCCCCCTGCTGCCCTCCGCCGTGTGGGCCGACGAGCACCGCAACCTCATCACCGGCAACGCCGCCGTGCACTCGGCCGGCCGCGACCCGGGCGCCTACGAGCCCAACCCGAAGCGGCGCATCGCCGAGGGACGGCTGCTGCTGGGCGGCGCCGAGTACGCCATCGCCGAGGTCATCGGCGCCACCCTGGCCCAGGTCTACGCCGAGGCGCAGCGGCTGGCCCGCACCGACCGGCTGCGGGTCGTGCTCACCCACCCGGCCGCCTGGAACGCCGAGCGGCAGGCCGTGCTGCGCGCCGCCGCCGAGCGCGCCGGCCTGCCCGAGCCGACCCTGCTCAGCGAGCCCGAGGCGGCCGCCGCCTACCTGCTGGCCACCGGGGCGGCCGGGGCCGGCGGGGAGCCGCTGGTCGTCTACGACCTCGGCGCCGGCACCTGCGACGTGACCGCCGTGCAGCGCAACGGCCCGGGCTTCGACCTGCGGGCCAGGGCCGGCCTCGACGACGTCGGCGGCCTCGACCTCGACGAGGTGGTGCTGCGCCGGGTCGGCCGCTCGGTCAGCGACCGCCACCCCGACGAGTGGGCCCGGCTCATCGAGCCCGAGGGGCCGGACCGCCGCTACGCCCGCATGCTGTGGGAGGACTGCCGCGGCGCGAAGGAGCAGCTGAGCACCGAGCGCCTGGCCCGGGTGCCGGTGCCGCTCATCAACGAGGACGTCTCGGTGACCCGCGGCGACTTCGAGCGCGACGCCCGCGACCTGGTCCAGCGCACCGTGATGATGACCGACGAGGTGCTGCGCCGGGCCCGCATCGGCCGCGACGGACGGGCCGAGCTGTTCATGGTCGGCGGGGCGACCCGCACCCCGCTCGTGGCCACCCTGCTCACCCAGGCCACCGGCCGCTCGCCGCGGCGGGTGCGCCACCCGGAGCTGGTCGTGGCCGAGGGCGCGCTGCACTACCTCGCGATGGCCGGCAACGAGCCCACGCCGCGCCCCCGCACCGTGCCGATGCCCGTCACCGGGCCCCTTCCCGCCTCGGGTTCCACGACCACGCCCCTGTCCGAGCCGGCCATGGCGCCGCCGCCCGTCTCCCGGGACGGCAACACGATCAAGGAGTCCGTCACCGTCGTCATGCCCCCGCCGGTGGCGCTGCCGCGCCCGACATCGGTCCCGGCCGGCCCGCCGCCGGTCATGTCTCCGCCGGTGGTGTCGCGGTCGCAGGACAAGTACAAGCTCATCTCCAACCCGTTCAGCCAGCACGGCGGGGCCACCTTCCGCTTCACGCTGATCCTGGTGGCCGGCCTCATCCTGGGCGCGTTCGACGGTGCGCTGTGGACCGCGCTGAGCTGGCTGCTCATCCTGGCCGGGCTGGGACTGGTCGGCTACAAGCTGTTCCAGTGGGGCCTGTGCTCGCGCGACACCCGCCCGACCCGCATCGACGGCAACGGGATCACGGTGACGCTGGGCGGGCAGGACACGACGTTCCCGTGGGCGCAGATGGCCACGGTGTACCTCCACCGGCACCGCTTCAGCACCTGGCTGGTCTGCACGCCGGGCAGCAACACCCCGCTCGGCAGCGACCATGGCACGGCCCGCTTCTGGTCCCGGCCGCACAGCGTGTTCTTTCTGACCAGCACGAGCGGCTTCGGCGAGCAGCTGGTGCGCCAGGCGCTGGAGACCTACGCGGGGGAGCGTTACTACCACTGAATCAGGGCGCGAGGCGCCGTCGACACAAATAGCAAATCAGCGCAGGGCCGCGTCATTGGCAGCACCATCGCCGGGGCGCGGCCCTTTCGTTGTCGTGCGCCGGAGTGGGCCCGGCCGATGCGTAACGCTTCAGGCCGCGCAAAGGTTCGTGTCGAATTGCCAACCCCCTGGCATCGCCTCTGATCGCTATAGTCATCGAGGACAGACGCTCTAACGGGGAGGGTGAGTCTGGTGGATCCGCTTGTTCAACAACGGTTTTCGGCGTCGACGCTCGCGCTTCTCGCGGCGGTCACGGCCGGTGTGGTCGCGCAGGGCGGGTTCTATCTGCCGGGCCGGATCGTGGCCAGCGTATTGGCGCTCGTGAGTCTCGGGCTGGCCGTGCGCGAGGGAGCCCGGTTCGACCGGGGCCTGCGGTGGATCGCCGTCACGGGGGCGGCGATCGTGCTGTGGGCCGGGGTCCGGGCCGCGATGACCGGCGGGTGGGGCACGGCCGGCGGGATCGCGCTGTCGCTGCTGGTGCTGCTGGCGGGCGTGGTCGTGGCCCGCCGGGCGTCGGCGGCGGACCTGGCCACCGGGCTGACCGGGATCGGGGCGCTGGTCGCGGTCACCGGGTGGGCCGGGGTGGCCTGGCGGATCGAGCGCTGGTCGGTGCTCGTCGAGTCGACGATCTGGCGGGCCGCCTCGACGCTCACCTATCCGAACGCGGCGGCCGCGGTTCTCGCCGTGGCGGGGCTGCTGGCGCTCGCGCTGCTGCTGGCCGAGCCGCGATCGCTCGGGCGGGCCTGGGTGCTGTACCTGATCCTGGCCGGGCTCGGGGCGACGCTGAGCCGGGCCGGCGGGCTGGCCTTCGCCGCGGGAGTCCTGCTGTTCCTCATCTTCGCTCCGGTACGGCAGGTGCTCCGCCATCTCGCCCCGGCCCTGCTGGGCGCCGGGATCGCCGTGGCCGCCCTCGTGCCCTCGTTCCCGGTCGCGGCCGAGCCCGATCCGCTCCTGGCCCTGGCGGGGCTCGCGGTCGGCGGGCTGGTGGCCGTACACCTGCCGCGGCTGCACGGCAGATGGCTCGCGGCGGCGTGGGGGCTGGTGCTCGCCGCGGCCGTCGGCGGGCTGGCGTTCCTGCTCACGCGGCCGTTGCCGGCCCGGCTCGAGGCGGTGTCGCGGCGGCGGTTCACCCTCGACTCGCGCGGCCGCAGCGGGGCGCTGCGTTCGGCGCTGGACCAGGCCGCCGCCCATCCGCTGCTGGGCTCCGGGCCCGGGCAGGCGCGCTACTTCTGGCAGGACTACAGCGGCCAGCTCGTGGCGAGCCGGTGGGCGCACAACGAGTACCTGCAATGGCTCGTCGACCTGGGCGCCGTCGGCCTCGTGCCGCTGGCCGCCCTCGCCGTGGCCATCGTCGTGCTGCTGCGGCGCGGCCGCGCCGGCGGGGCGACACCACTGCTGTGGACCGGCGCGGTGGCGGCACTGGCCGCCCTCGCGGTGCACAGCGCCTTCGACTTCCTGTGGGAGCTGGCGGTCGTGCCACTGCTGATCGGCGTGCTGATCGGCCTGGCCGCCCGCTCCCACGGCGAAGAACCATCCGCACCATCCATCAACGGGGAGGTACCAGCATGAAGCTCCAGAAGAAGCACCTGGGCGTTGGCGCGGTCGCGCTCGGCGCGGTGCTCGCGTTCGCCGTCCCGGCGGGCGCGGCCGTCAACCTGCAGTCCGAGTCCAACGGCACCGCGACCGTCAAGATCGCCAAGAACGCCCAGCTCAAGGCGAAGGGCGCGGTGACCATCGTGACCCTGAACGTCACCTGCCCGCTGGGCAGCCACTTCTCCGTGTACGCGGACGTCAGCCAGACGATCAGCCCCAGCGCGACCACGCACGGGTCCGGCTCCCTCTACAACCAGGCCTGCACCGGCACCGCCCAGAAGGTCAAGGTCACGGTGCCGGCCAGCCCGGCTCCGTTCATCCCCGGTGTCGCGTACGCCACCGGGCACCTGGAGGTCTACGGGTACAGCTACAGCGCGGCCGACACCGGCCGAGTGATCGTCAACGTCGAGAACGTCTGAGTAACCCCTTCGGTGCCGGGCGCCTTGGTGCGCCCGGCACCACCGTGTTCAGATGCCGCCGTCGCCGTCCAGCGCCGCCACGCGGCCCAGGCCGAGCGTGACCAGGGAGGCGACGTCGCTCGGCCGGTGCGACGCGGCCAGCCGGGCGTTCTCCGCCCCGTCCAGGCCGTTGGCCAGCGCCCGCCACGGCTCCTCGGCGTCGCGGAACTCCCGGATGAGCGGCAGCCCGTCGGCCGGCGGCGCGCCGTCCACGGGCGGCAGCCACTCCAGGCCGACGCCGAGCGCGTCGGCGATGTCGGCGGTCACGCCGCCGAAGCCGCCGGCCAGGTACAGCGGCTGGCCGGACTCCAGCGCGAGCAGCGCCTCCTCGAGCAGCCCCGGGTAGCGTCCGGCCGCGCCGGAGCGGCGGCCGCCGAGCAGCACCCGGGCGTCGACGTGGGCGGTGAGGTACCGCCGCATCGCCGTGAGCCCGTCGGCCATCGCCACCGGGTCGGTCGTCGGCTCGGGCGCCTCCCCGCGGTCGGTCTCCTTCGGGATCTCCTCGCCGTGCGGGTCGAGGTACACCACCCGGGCCACCAGGCCCAGGGCCTCCTCGCGGCGGTCGAGCTCGGACAGGGCGACCTCGCGGTGCACCGGCCAGCCCAGGCACACCAGCAGGCGGCCCTCCGAGGCGCCGTACCGCTCCAGCTCCTGCGCCAGGAAGGGCGTGAACCCGGTCGGCTCCAGGTGCCCGCCGTAGGCCAGCGAGCCGCCGGCGACGAGCACGGCCCGCGCGATCTCGCCCAACGCGAGGCGCAGGTGCGAGGTGAGCAGCCCCAGCCGCCCGAGGTCCGGGCTGTCCGAGATGGACACCCCGATGCGCCGGCCCCGCAGGGCGTCGTGGGGCAGGAGCTCGCGCACGTTCGTCATGTCAGCCTCCACGGGCGGCGAGTTGGCGGGGGGTCAGGATCTCCAGCGTCGCGATCCCGCCGAGGGCGGCGACCCGCGCCAGCACCTCCCGCTCCGGCCCGCCCAGCGGCGGGTCGGGGTGCAGGATGCGCAGGCTGGTGGGCCGCTCGCCGGCCGCGTGGGCGCCGGCCAGCCAGGCGGCCAGGGTGGTCGGCTCGGGCGCGTGCGGCGCCCACCACCCCACGCCGAGGTCGGGGGCGGCGCGCTCGGCGAGCTCGTGCTGGCGCCGCCACAGCAGGCGCTTGAGCCACTCGTCGACGAGCAGGTTGAGCCCGGCCCAGATCCCGCCGTCGTCGCCCGTGACCGGCACCCGGGGCGCGTGGTCCATGAGGAACGAGCCGCGCGGGTCGCCGCGAACCAGCGCGTCGAGGATGACCACCGGCATGCCGGCCGTCTTGGCGGTGACCACCTCGCGCTGGCACCAGTCGCGGCTGGCGTAGTGGTCGCTGCGCAGGGCCAGCAGGGCGCTGCTCGACGCGGCACTCGCGATCTCCTCGGAGTAGTCGCGACCGGGTCCCAGCGCCTGCGCGTCGAAGAAGTCGGCCAGCCGGGTCTGGGCGATGACCGCCCGGACCCGCTCGGTGATGGCCTGCGGCCGGCCGCCGTCGCCCTCGGCGGTGCGCCGGGTGTGGCTGATGAAGACGGTCAGCCGCCGCCCGGCATCGCCGCCGACGAACTGGGCGATGCTCTGCACCAGGTCCCGGCGCCGCCGGTCCTGCGGGGTCTCGCCGGTCACCCCGTTGACCACGATGTACACCAGCTCGCCGAAGAGCTCGCCGAGCGCCCCCTCGTCGGCGCGCAGGTCGGCCAGCACGGGGAAGACGGTGACCCGGTCCGGGGCGTCGCACTGGGCGCCGCGGATGCCGGCCAGGTACTCGTACCACTCGCCATCGCGGTCGGCGGCTGCCTGGGCCAGCCGGAAGTCCAGCACCGGCACGATGACGACGTACTGCGCCTGGGCCACCCCGTTCGGCGGCGGGTCGCCGGGCACCGGGATCCGCCGGGGCGCCCCGCCGGGCCGCAGCCAGCCGTCGGAGCGCGCGTACACCTCGACCGCGCCGCCGATGAGCCCGGTGAACAGGTCCCCATGGAAGTGCGCGTCGAGCTGGGCGACGATCTCGGCGCCCGCGGCGTCGCGCGGGTGCCACACCACGTAGATCTCCAGGACGGGAGGAAGCATGTCGGTCGGCTCTCGGTCAGGCCAGGTCGTCCGGCCCCTGCTGGGCCGGGATGCCGCGCGCCGGGTCCGGCGCCGGGCCGAGGGCCGCACCCGCGTGCAGCAGCTTCAGCCCGTAGTCCTTGGTGAACTCGGCCAGTTCGGCGAAGCCCATGGCGTACTGCGCCACCCGTTGCTGCACCGCGGCCAGCTCGGCGCGGCACGGCTGGTTGAGCGGCCAGTCCCGCTCCGCGGCCGCCGGGTTCGCCCGCTCCCACGCCAGCAGCTCCGGGTGCCAGCGCGACAGGAAGGGCCGCAGCACGTCGTTGAGCAGGGCGATGGCGAGGTACTCCACCGTCGGCCCGGCCGTGTCGACGCGGGTCGGCGGCGCCTCCTCCAGCGTGTCGCGCACACAGCCGAAGAGCCCGTAGAGCGACGTCAGGGCCTCGCGCAGCGACCCGGTGCCGTCGGCCAGCGGCTGCGTGGAGGTGCGGGTGGCCACCTCGACGAAGAGGGTCCAGGCGATGCGCCGCCGGTCGCCGGTGATGGTGAAGCTCAGCTCGGTGAAGTTCGGCACCGAGATCTTGACCCCGTCGAGCCGGGCGGTGTCGCGCAACGCGAAGTACACGCCCGCGACGGCCGCCCCGGCGAGCCCGCCGGCCATCGCGAACAGCCACGGCCCCGGCAACAGCCAGGCCGTCCACACCGCCAGCCCGAGGCCGGCGCCCGCCACGAGCCCGAGCCCGACGCCCGCCGCTACCCACCGCCACCGCAGGATCCACGCCACGCATTCAGGCTAAAGGCGCCCGTCAATGCATGTCATGCGCGACACGGCCACCCGTGGGCGCCGAACGGCCGACCGCAGCGGCGTCCGCGCGGCGGCGGCCGTCCGCGCCGGTTTTCCTAAACCGCCGGCCCGCCGGCGCCGATGGGCCGATGTGCATACCTTCGACGTGACCGTGCGGCGGCCCCCGATCATCGGCTGGGTCGCCGACCGCCCCGTGGGCGTGAAGAACCTCATCGGCGTCGCGCTGGTGGCGCTGGTCGCGATCGGGGTGGCGATCCTGTCGATCGTCAGCATGTCGCGCATCAACGACCGCCTCGAGGAACTGCAGAAGCAGCACCTCGAGAGCGTCGCGCAGCTGGTGATCATCCGGCAGGGCGTCAGCGAGAACTACCGCGCCCAGTCGCTGTCGGCGTGGTCGAGCTACGACCCGACCCTCGGCCCTCGCGCGCTGCAGGCCCGCAACGGCGGCGACCAGCTCGTCGCGCAGGGGATCACCGAGTACCGCCAGCGCGCCACCGGCTCGTCGGCCCGGGAGAGCGCCATCCGGGCGTTCTCCGACAGCTGGGACGCGTACGCCAACCTGCGCAACGTCGTCGTGTGGCGGGAGCAGCCGAAGGCGGGCACCACCATCCCGTCCGACACGTCCGCGGCCTGGCAGAAGCTCGAGGCCCAGATGAACACCCAGCTGGCCACCCTGCAGACGCTGGAGTCCGCGGAGGCGGCGACGATGGCGGCCGACTCGCTCGGCGCGTACCGCACCGCCCGCAACTGGACGATCGGCTCGCTGGCCGTGGGCCTGTTCCTGGCGCTCGGCCTGGGCTGGGCCATGTCCCGGCGGATGGGCCGCCAGCTGCGCGTCGTCGTGGACACGCTGGACGCCGCCGCCTCCGGTGACCTCACCCGCCGGGCCGAGGTGCTGGCCCGCGACGAGCTGGGCGCCATGGCGGTGGCGGTGAACCGGGCCAACGAGGGCATTGGACGTACCGTCGAAACCCTGGCCTCCGCCGCGAGCACCCTCGGCCAGAGCACCGGCCGCCTGACCGGCGTGACGTCCCGCATCGGCGACAGCGCCCAGACGGCCGCCGCCCGCGCCAACGTCGTCGCCGGCGACGCGGGCACGGTCTCGCACAACGTCCAGACGGTCGCCGCCGGCGCCGAGGAGATGGGCGCGTCGATCCGCGAGATCGCCCAGAACGCCAACGCCGCCGCCCAGGTGGCCTCGGAGGCGGTCGGCGTGGCCGAGAACACCAACCAGACCGTCTCCAAGCTCGGCGACTCCTCCACCGAGATCGGCAACGTCGTCAAGGTGATCACCTCGATCGCCGAGCAGACCAACCTCCTGGCCCTCAACGCCACCATCGAGGCCGCCCGGGCCGGCGCCGCGGGCAAGGGCTTCGCGGTCGTGGCGAGCGAGGTGAAGGACCTGGCCCAGGAGACGGCCCGGGCTACCGAGGACATCTCCCGCCGCGTCGAGGCCATCCAGTCGGACACGGCCAACGCGGTGGACGCCATCGGCGAGATCTCCCGGATCATCGCCCGCATCAACGACTACCAGCTCACCATCGCCTCGGCGGTGGAGGAGCAGACGGCCACGACGAGCGAGATGACCCGCAGCGTGAGCGACGCGGCCCACGGGGCGACCAACATCGCGGGGAACATCGCCGGGGTGGCGGAGGCGGCGCAGAGCACCACGTCGACGCTGGTCGAGGTGGACCAGACGGTGGGCGAGCTGAGCCGGCTGGCCTCGGATCTGCAGCAGGCGGTGGGGCGGTTCCGCATCTGATCATCGGTCCCGTGGGAATGCCCGGATGCGCCGGCATCCGGGCATTCGCCTACTCGGCGTCGGGCTCGTGCGGCTCGTGGCCGCGCTCCCGGAGCCGCTCGATCACCCTTGGCCGGGTCAGCGAGAGCACGTGCGTCTCGATCTCGGCGTCGCGCAGCAGCTGCGCGTAGGTCTCCCGGACCAGCTCGTCGACCTCGGCCGCCGGGGCGCCCGGGAACCGCTCGCACAGGATCTGCGTCTCCCGCCGCAGCGCCGTGTCGATGTCGCCGAGGTGGGCGACCCCATCGTGACCGGTCATGCTGGCACCGTCCTTTCGCGTCGCGTGCCCCCATGTGGTCCCACCGGACATTGCCGTGCGGCCAACGGCGGGGAAACGGACGTTGAACTGGCCGCCGTGTCATCCCGGCGGCCCCGGCCGGAGTCCTGAAGAGCGTGAGAGTTGATGCCAGCTTCACCGACTTCGTCACCGCGAGGTCGACGGCGCTGCTGCGGACCGCCTACCTGCTGACCGGCGACCGCGGGCACGCCGAGGACCTGCTGCAGACGGCCCTGCTGCGCGCGGCCCGGCGGTGGCGCTCGGTGCAGGACGCGCCCGAGGCGTACGTGCGGCGGATCCTCGTCAACCTTTCGCACGACCGGCGGCGGCTGCTGTTCCGCCGGCCCCGCGAGGCCCCGCTGCCGCCCGATCCCGACCTCGTCCGCGGGGCCGACGCCGGGCTGGAGCGGGTCGCCGAGCGCGACAGCGTGGTCGCGGCCCTCGCCGCGCTGCCCGTGCGCCAGCGGCAGGTGATCGTCCTGCGGTACTTCGAGGATCTCTCCGTCGACCAGACCGCCGAGTTGCTGCGGTGCACCCCCGGGACCGTCAAGTCGCACGCGTCCCGCGCGCTGTCCCGGCTGCGCGAACTGCTCGCAGCCGACGAGTCCGAGGAGGTTTCCTGTGTACACCGATGAGGAGTTCGCCGACCGGCTGCGCGGCCGGATGCGCGCCGCCACCGCCGGGGTCGAGGCCGGTCCGGCCCTGGCCGGCGCGGTCCGCCGCCGGCACGCCCGCCAGACCCTTGCCCTGCGCGCGGCGATCGCCCTGCCGCTCGCCGCGGTCGTCGCCACCGCCGGCGCGCTGGCCACGACGGGCGGCGACCATGCCCCGCCCGCCGCCGGGGCCGGCTCCGGCGCCCCGCAGGGCGGCGCCCTGCGCGACGTCGCCTTCGTGACCGCCCAGACCGGGGCGGCGCTGGCCCGCGCCGACGACTACGTCAGGGTCGTCACCTGGAAGGCCGGTGCCGGGGAGACGTGGCGCAGCAGCGTCGACGGCGGGACCCACCGCGAGCGCAAGGACGTCAGCGGCGCGGCCGGGCCGATGCGCTCGATGCTGGCGAGGGGGACGCTCGCCACCGGCGCGTACCTCCTCGTGGTGGACTACCAGCACCGGGCCTGGTGGGACACGGCGACCCCGCCGACCGGCCGGTCCGCCGACGCGGGCGTCGTGCGGCAGCTGATGTGGCCCAACCCGTACGAGGACCCGCGGCACATCCTTGTGCTGCTGGACGCCAAGAGGCTGCGGCTCGTCGGGCCGGAGGCGGTGGGCGGGCACGAGACGCTCCACCTCAGCGCCACCGACGGATCAACGGACCTCTGGGTGGACGGTGCGACCTACCTGCCCGTCCGCCAGACGGGGGCGCTCACCGTCGACTACGAGTGGCTGCCGCGCACGCCGGAGAACCTGGCCCGCTTCGAGCTGGCCGCCCCGGACGGGTTCACCCACCGCGACACGCCGATTGCGTAGCCTTTCGCGGTACCGACGGCATAGGCGCTGTCCGGACGCGGTGTGTCCGGACAGCTCGCGGGCTACCACTCGGCGGGCTCGGTCAGTGCGGCGGTGTCCGCGTCGGGCGGCGGGGCGGCGGCGGGCTTTCGTGGCGGTGCCGGCTGCCAGGAGAAGGCCAGGGAGCCGCCGAGCATGCCGAGGAGCAGCCCGATCAGGAAGCCGCCGAGGTTGGACGTGACCCAGGAGGCAAAGGCCATGAGCAGGGCCAGGATCGAGTAGAACGTGCGGTTCTCCGGGCTGAACCACAGCAGGACCCCGCACAGCAGCATGATGATGGGCACGAGGAAGCCGGCCAGGCCCTGCATGCCGACGTGCACCACCACCGGCAGCGGGGCCTTGACCGTCAGGAAGATCTCCACGGCCGCGACGACGATGAACAGCCCGCCCCAGAAGGGCCGGCTGCGCCGCCAGCGTCGGAAGGAGCGGCGCAACTCAGCAGCCCTCGTCGCTGAAGCTCATGTGCAGGCCGGGCAGGTTGAAGGTGGCGGCCGTGGTGGCGTAGTTGTTCTGCCGCAGGTGCTTGATGTTCACGGTCTCGGCCTGCTGGCCGAAGATGCCGATCCCGCCGGTGGCGCCGGGCACCCGGGTGAGCGTGCTGGCGTCCTGGCCGATGTCGATCGAGGTGAAGCTGGCGTCGCCGGTGATGAGGTCGGAGTCGACGATCAGCTTGGTGGCGGTGACGGGGTGATCGGCGTCGCCCGCGGTCAGCTTCAGGTTCGTCCCGCCGAGGCTGATGCTCTGGCACAGGTTGCTCAGCTTGGCATTGTCGATCGCCGAGACGATGAGGATCAGCTGGCCCCCGGTGTCGCCCTCGTTGGGGCTGCCGGGCTCCATCTGGTCGAGCACCGCGTACTGCTCGAAGCCCGTGCCCTGCAGCTCGTCCGCGGTCACCACGAACGGCAGCCCGGACACCGAGAAGGAGGCGGCGATGACGCCCTGCGCGGTGAGCGCCACGAGGCCGGCGGTGACCGCCGTGGAAATGCCCATCGTCAATGCGAATCGGCGCCAGCGGGTCTTTCCCTGCGGCTGTTCTTCCTGATCTTCGGCCTGGGTCATGGCGAGACCTCCACGCGCTCTACGGACGGCGGCCCCCCGGAAGTTACTCGCGGGTATTGATCAGGTCAACCCCGGCCGCCCGTATTTCACCAATTGAAAACTCCGGCGGTTTCCGATCTATCTCAATAGATCGCCGAGAATGTTTTCTTGACGTTAGATACTCGACGGGTTTACAACTCGTCACAACCCGCCGAAATCCAGCAGGAGGTTCCATGCGCTCCAGACGTGTGTCCGCCGCGGCCGCGGTGATGGCCGCCGGCGTCCTCGCGGTCTTCGGCACCCCCGCAAGTGCCCATCCGGTGGCGGCCGCGAAGCCGACCGGCCTCTACGCCGGGATGGGCAACTGCCCGCTGTCCAGCCCGGTCCTCGCCGACCCGGGCAACCAGCAGGTCGGCTGCGTCGTCTCGGTGACCCGCGGCGGCAGCGTCACCATCGGCTCCACCACGGTCGCGCTCACCCAGCCGATCACGCTGCAGTTCGGCGTGTACTGGCCGGCGAGCGGGCCGACGGTGGAGTTCCCGGACGGCACCGTGGCCAACGTGTTCAGCACCGTGCCGTCCGCCGACGGCAAGACGCTGACCTCGTCGCCGCTGCAGGTCCCCATCCCCGGGCTGGCCAACTTCCTGCCCGGCGTCACCAGCGTGTTCGCCCAGGTCGAGCTGGCCGGGCCGATCACCGAGTTCGTCCCGCTCGCCACCGGCGAGCCCGCCCCGGTGTTCCGCCTGCCGATCAAGCTCCACCTGTTCAACGCGCTCTTCGGGCTGCACTGCTACATCGGCTCGAACAGCAGCCCGATCGTGCTCGGCCCGACCACCGGCACGACCAGCCCGCCGCCGCCCAACGTCCCGATCACCGGCGACTCCGGCGTCATCGACCTCGCCTCGGACCCGAACGGCTTCGGCGCCTTCGTCGTGTCGTTCTCCGGCGCGTCCCTGGTGGACAACAGCCTCAGGGTGCCGGTGGCCGACGGCTGCGGCATCGGCGGCTCGCTGGACTGGGTCATCAACACCGTGTTCGGCCTGCCCGCCGCGGCCGGACACAACGCCGTCGTGTTCAGCCAGACGGACACGTCGCTGGCCGTCGACTCGAGCCTCGACGACCTCAAGAAGGCCATCGCCGCGTCCGCACACTGAACGGCCGCGGAACACCGCACGAGAAAGGCCCCGCCATGCGCAAGTTCTGGACCCTGTCCGCCGCCGCGCTCACCGCGGTCCTGGCGGCCGGGCTCTTCCCCGCCGCGGCGCACGCCGCGACCGTCAACGTGCTGACCCGCGGCAGCGTCGGCGGCCCCAACGTGGCCAACGGCGACGCGGTCGCCGCGCCGCTGAAGACCGGCGCCACGGCCACGTTCTACAGCACGCCGGGCAGCACCAGCTTCATCACGTGCACGGTGTCGAACTTCGGCGCCACCGTGACGAACAACGTGGCCGCGCCGGGCACCGCCGGCGAGTCGCTGACCCTGCAGAACTTCTCGTCGTGTACGCCGACGGGCATCCCGACCGTCACCGCGGTGCAGAGCATCGTGGTGAACAACCTGCCGTACGCCACCACCGTGACCTCGCCGCCGAGCAACCAGGTCACGGTGACCGGCACCACGGCACTACCGATCCAGACGACCATGAAGCTCACGTCGGGCCTGGGCACCATCACCTGCGTCTACCGCGCCGATCTCAACCAGGTGCTGGGCGTGGCGAACAACGTCGGGCAGTCCATCACGTTCACGAACCAGAAGTTCAACCGCTTCTCCGGCCCGTCGGCGTGCTTCCCGAACGGCTACTTCAGCGCCTCCTACGGCCCGGTGGCGGACACCACCGTCGTGGGCGGCCCGCTGGTGTACGTGAACTGAGGCACGCGAACCCACCCGTCGCGGGGTGCGAAGGCGCGGCTCTGTCCTACGTGGACGGGGCCGCGCCCTCGAGCGCGGCGAGGTCGCGCTCGGCGTACAACCGGTGCTCCCACTCCTCGTTGACGACCACCGACAGGCACTCGCGGACCTCGAAGGCGTGCGGCTCCGGCCAGCCCGGCCCCTTCACCGGCTCGGTCCGCCGGCCCAGCGACTCGTCGGTCTGCGCCCAGATCAGCTCGCGCACCCCGGCCGCGCGGTCCCGCCGCACCGCGAGCACCTCGTCCAGCGACGGCCGGACCTCCCGGTCGCGCGGCACGCCCGGCGCGTCCGGCATCTGGTCCCACGGCAGGTCCAGCGGGTGCCACGGCGCCGGATCGCCGAGCACCGCCCGCCGCACCCAGGCGTCGGTGGCGAAGAGCAGGTGCCGCAGCGTCTCGATGAACGACCACTCGCCGCCGACCGACTCGTGCAGCCGCTCCGGCGGCAGCCGGCGGGCCCGCTCGAGCGTGCCGTCCCACAGCCGCTCCAGCGTCTCCCACGCCGTGCGGAACCCCTCCGCGTCGGCCGGGCGCATCAGCCGCCGCTCGGGGTGGCGCCGGTCGAGCTCGGCCTCGACGTACGCCCCGACCTCGACGCCGTTGACGGTCAGGCCGTTGACGTCGCCGGTGATCTCCACCCCGATCAGCTCGCACCCGCGCAGGCGTACCCCGCGCATCAGCGCGCCGCTGACCTCGGCCTCGCTGAGGTCGACGTGCTGGAACCGGGCCCCGCCGAGGTGCACATTGCTGAAGCGCGACCCGCGCAGGTCCGCGTTCTCGAACTCGACCATGCCGACACCGTACCGTCCAACGGTGTCCAGGATCGGCCGCGCGCCGCCGCCCGCGGCCGGACCATGACCCCATGAGACGCTTCGCTGTCGCCGCGCTGGCGCTGCCGGCCCTGCTGGTCGCGCCCGCCCTGCCCGCCCGGGCCGACGTGCCCGACGCCCCCGCCTGCCGGGCCCAGGTCATCCCGTTCAGCCCCGGCTTCACCGCCGTGGTGACCATCGACAACACGACCAGCACGCCGACCAGCGGCTGGACGATCGGCTTCACGCTGCCGGCCGCGGCCACCGTCACCACGGTGTTCAACGGCGCTCTCACCCGCGCCGGCGACCACGGCACGCTGACCCCGCTCGCTTGGTCCGCGGTGATCCTGCCCGGCCACCAGATGTTCGTCGGCCTCGGCGGCTCGGTCACCCCGTTCGCCCCGCCTGAGAGTTTCACGCTCAACGGCCTGCCCTGCCCCGTCCAGTAGCGCCCGGCCAGGTCCTGTTCCCCGGCGCCGGTCTCGCCCGCTGCCGCGGCCTGGCGCCAGGGTCTACCGTGCCCGCATCGACGGCGGCCTGGGACCGGACGCGATCGCCGCGGTGCGCACCGAGGCCGACCTGGCGCGCCTGCTGCGCGGCCTGCGGCGCCGGGAGGCCCGGCGGCGGGCCGGCACCGAGCTGACCTATCGCGAGATCGCCGCCGCGGCCGGGTGGTCGCACGGGATCGTGGGGGAGTACCTCGGCGGCCGGGTGCTGCCCCCGACCGGCCGCTTCGACGACCTCGTGCGCATGCTCGGTGCGTCCCCCGCCGAGCAGGGTGCGCTGGCCACCGCCCGGGACCGGGTCGAGGAGCAGCGCCGCCGGCCCGCGCCGCCCGGGGCGTCCGGCGCCCGGGAGCAGCGCCGTGCGCCCGCACCGCGGCAGCTCCCGCTGGACGTCGGCTGGTTCACCGGCCGCACCGCCCAGCTGGCCGCCCTGGATGCGCTGCTGGTCCCGGCCGGCGACCGCACGGCGCCGCGATTCGCGCTCGTCACCGGCCCGCCCGGCGTGGGCAAGACGGCGCTCGCGGTGCACTGGGGCCACCGGGCGGCGGCCCAATTCCCGGCCGGGCAGCTCTACGCCGACCTGTGCGGGTTCGCCCCCGGCCCGCCGGTCGACCCGGCCGACGTGCTGGCCGCGTTCCTGCGCGCCCTCGGCGAGCCGGTCGCGGCGATCGGCGCCGGACTGGCCGAACGGTCCGCCCAGTTCCGCAGCCGCGTCGCCGACCGGCCCGTGCTCATCGTGCTGGACAACGCCGCCACCGCCGACCAGGTCCGCCCGCTGCTGCCCGGCACCCGTTCCTGCGCCGCCCTGGTCACCAGCCGCGACGCACTCGACGGACTGGTCGCCCGCGAGGGCGCCCGGCGGGTGCGCCTCGCGCCGCTGGACCGTGCCGACTCGGTCGCCCTGGTCCGCCGGGTCGCCGCTGGCCGGCCCGTGCCGGACGCCGACGCGCTGGCCGGGCGCTGCGGCGGGCTGCCGCTGGCGCTGCGGATCGCCGTGGAGTGCGGGCCGGGCGCGTGGGAGGAGTCGGCCGGCGACCTGTTCTCCTGGTCGGTGCGCCGCCTCGGCCCGGCGGCCGCCCGGGCGTTCGGCCTGCTGGGCCGGCACCCGGGCCGCTCCTTCGACGCGGGCGCGCTCGCCGCGCTGGCCGGCACCCCGGCCGCTACCGCCCGCGCTGCGCTGCGCGAGCTCGCCCGGGCCCACCTCGTCGAGCCGCTGGACGACGACTGGTACGGCATGCACGACCTCGTCCGCGCCTACGCCGCGAGCCGTGCCGATGCGGCCGCGGCGCCATTGGCCCGTCTCGCCGACCATTACGTGCGCACCGCGTCGGCCGCGGTGCGGACCATGTACCCGCACGACTCGGCCCTGCCCCGCGGCCCCGTTGCCCCTCACGGTCCGGCGTTGGCCGGTGGTCCGGCGTTGCCCGGTGGTCCGGCTTTGGCCAGCGGTCCGGCTTGTTCCTATGGCTCGGCGGCCGGGTCGGGCCCGCCGCCGCCCGGCCCGGACGCGGCGCTGGCCTGGCTGGACCGGGAGAGGCCCGCGCTCGTCGCCGTCGCCACCGGCGGGCTGCGCTCCGTGGACCTGTCCCGCATCCTGTGGCGGTACCTCGAGGTCGGCGCCCACTACCGCGACGCCCTCGCCGTGCATGCGGCCGCCGCGGCCGACGGCGACGACCCCGAGGTGCTGAGCCACCTCGGCGCCGCCCACTGGTGGCTGGGCCGCCCCGACGAGGCCCGGGCCTGGTTCGACCGCTCCCTCGCCGGCTACCGGCTGGCCGGCGACCCGCGTGGCGAGGCCCGCGCCCGGGCCCGGCTCGCCCTGGTGCACGAGCGGCTGGGCGATTACCCCTCGTCGGCGGCCGCGCTGCGGGCGGCCCTGGCGCTGTACCGTGCGCTCGGCGACCGGCACGGCGAGGGCGCTCAACTGCTCAACCTCGGCATCGTCCAGCGCCGCCGCGGCCGGCTGGCCCGCGCGGCCGCCCACCACCGGCGCGCGGCGGCACTCTTCGAGGGGCTCGGCGACGCGCGGCTGCACGGGTACGCCTTGGGCAACCTCGGCGCGGTGGAGAGCCTGGCCGGCCGGCACGAGCGGGCCGTGGCCCATCTGCGGCGGTCCCTCGAGCATTGCCTGGCCGCCGGCGACCGGGGCGGCGAGGGCAGCGCTCGCTGCGCCCTGGGGGCGGCGCTGCGCCGGTCGGGCCGGGCGGCCCAGTCGATCCCGTACCTGCGCCAGGCCCTGTACATCGGCCGCGACACCGCCGAGCTGGCCCTGGAGGTCGAGGCCCGCAACGCGCTCGGCGACGCGCTGCACGCGTTGGGCCGCCCCGACGCGGCCTGGCGGTCGTACGCCGCTGCGCTGGCCCTGGCCGAGCGGGTCGGCGACCGCTACGAGCAGGCCTGCGCGCTGCATGGCCAGTCCGCCGTGGCCGGGGACCCGCTGCTGCGCCGCCGCGCGGCCGCACTGTTCGTCCGCCTGGGCGTCCCGAACCCGGCCCGGCTCGGCCGTCCCACCGGTCCCGGATCAGCTCGCGGCGCTGTCAGAGGGTGATGACAACCTTTGCGCGGGCGTGGTCGATTTCGAGGTACCGCACCGCCTCCGCCGCCCGGTCCAGCGGGAAGGTCCGGTCGACGGCCGGCGTGATCTCGCCCGCCTCCAGGTGCTCCCGCAGCGTGGCCAGGCTCTGCGGGCTCGGCGGCACGTTCGACAGCGGCACGATGCGCTTGTCGCGCAGCCGGGCCGCGTTCGCCCGGATGACGAGCGACATCGGGCCGACGAGGCTGGGCCGGCCGCCGCCGGACACCCCGCCGCCGGCGATCACCAGGCGGCCGTCCGCGGCCAGCGCCCGCCGGCACGCCCGCAGGGAGCGGTTGCCGACGAGGTCGAGCAGCACGTCGTAGCGGTGGCCGGAGCGGGTGAAGTCCTCCCGCGTGTAGTCCACGACGTGGTCGGCGCCGAGCTCGGCGACCAGTTCGGCGTTGCGGGTGCTGCACACGCCGGTCACGGTCGCGCCGAACACCTTTGCCAGCTGGACCGCGAACGTGCCGACCCCGCCGGAGGCGCCGTTGACGAGCACGTGCTGCCCCGGCCGCACCTTTCCGGCGTCGCGCAGCGCGGCCAGCGCCGTGGTCCCGGCGAGCGGGACGGCGGCGGCCTGGGCGAAGGTGAGCCCGGCGGGCTTGCGAGCAAGGTTGCCGAGGGGCACGCGGGCGTACTCCGCGAACGCCCCGTCGTCCTCGCGGAGGTCGCCGTAGACCTCGTCTCCGGGCGCGTACGTGGTGACGCCGGGCCCGACGGCCTCGACCACCCCCGCGAAGTCGCTGCCGCGGACGGTTCGTTTCGGCCCGGTCCACCCGAAGTCGGACGGCATCGCGAGCCGGGCCAGCATGGGGTCGCCGCGCATGATGTGCCAGTCGCGGGCGTTGACGGCGGCGGCGCGGACCCGCACCAGCACCTCGCCCGCGGCGGGCGAGGGCCGGTCGATGTCACGCAGCCGGAGCGTCTCCGATGAGCCGTACCGTTCCTGAACGATCGCCTTCATGCCATCGATGGTGGGCGGGCCCGGGCGGCGAAACCTCCGCCGAAGGACCGGAGCCATTGCGCACCTTCGGCGGCCGAAAGTCCGAGCCGGTCCCGGGAGCCCTTCAGGCCCGGGGGAGGACCGCCGTGACCGTCCAGCCTCGCACCGGGCCGGGGCCGGCCTCGCAGGTGCCGCCGACCAGCCCGGCCCGCTCGATCATGCCGACCAGCCCGAAGCCGCCCGAGCCCGCGGCCCGGGCCGGCGTGGCCTCGCCGTCGTCGGTCACCCGCAGCCGCACCGACGACTCGTCCGCCTCGACGCTGACCTCGATCCGGCTCGCGTTGCGGGCGTGCCGGCGGGCGTTGGTCACCGACTCCTGGGCCAGGCGGTAGATCGCTGTGCCGATGGGCGCCGGCAGGTCGTCGACGTCGCCCTCGACCACCACGTCGACCACCGGTCCGAGCCGCTGCCGCCCGGCCAGGTCGTGCAGGTCGGTGACGCGCGGCGTCGGGGTCAGCCCGGCCGGCTCGTCGGCCCGCAGGACCCGCACGATGCCGCGCATCTCGGCCAGGGCCCGCGACGCCTCGGCCTCGATGAGGCGCAGCGCGTCGGTCGCCGCGTCCGGGTTCACCGGCGCGGTGGCCAGGCCGGCCTGGGCCCGGATGATCATCGCCGATACGTGGTGGGCGACGGTGTCGTGCAGGTCGCGGGCGAGCCGCTCGCGCTCCAGCAGCTTCACCTGGTCCAGCTCCCGCTGCCGGGCCCTGAACCGGTACCGCACGGCGAGGCCGAGCGCGGTGACCGCGAACAGGATCCCGAACCCGCCGATCGTGTCGGTCCACCCGGTGTGGCCCATGAGCAGCGAGAAGCCCAGTTTCGCGACGATGATCGCGCTGCCGATGACGATCTGGCGGCCACCGCCCCAGCGCGTCATCGCGTAGGCGAGGAACACCACGAACACGAACGCGTTGAGGCCCAGGTCGTGCCCGGTGACCAGGGGGCCGAGGCCGCACACCGCGAACGCGGCCCCGACCGCGGCGAGGGGATGGGTCCGCCGCCACAGCAGCGTCGGCACCACGGCGAGGGCGGCGGCGCCGGCGAACCAGCGCCACGGCAGATCCGGCCGGGTCAGCACCTCGCAGACGACGGCCACCGCGAAACCACCGAAGAGGACCCAGTCGCGCCACACCCTGCGGGGCGGGTCGGCCGGGCTCGGCTCGTCCCACACGGAGCGCAGCAGACCGGGCATCCGCTCCATCGTATGGTCCGCCCCGCCGCACCGGATCCGACCAAAGTACGACGGCGGGGTTCTGGGGTGTTTGTACCAAATCCTGCCCGTAGGCACGATTGTCGCCGGCGCCATCGTGGCGAGAACCCTGTGTCATCGCCATTCTGTGGCCTTTGGGTCGGTTTTGTCGTATTAGCCTGAACGCGTGGGCGGATACCACCTCGGCATCGACTTCGGCACGGCGCGCACCGCCGCGGTGCTGGCCCGGCCCGACGGGCGGCGCGAGCAGCTGCTGCTCGAGCCGTCCGCGGTGTGCCTGGACAACGCCCCGCATTTCGTCGCCGGCTTCGACGCCGTCGAGGCCGGCGCGGCCAACCCGGACCGCTTCGAGCCCTACCCGCGCCGCACCATCGACCGGGGCGCGGTCGTGCTCGGCGGGGTCGAGTGCCCGGTGCGCAGCCTGTTCGCCGCGGTGCTCGCGCACGTCGCGGCGGCCGCGCGGCGGGTCGCCGGCGGCCCGCTCGCCAGCGTCGCGCTCGCTCACCCCGCCGGCTGGCACCGGCCGCAGACCGCCGTGCTGGAGAAGGCGGCCGCATTCGTCGGCCTCCGCCCGCTGCGCCTGGTGCCGGAGCCCGTCGCCGCCGCGCTGCACGCCGACGAGACCGGCGCCCTGCCGCTGCGCGACGGCGCCTCGGTCGTGGTCGTCGACCTCGGCTCCGGTTCGGTCGACGCCGCCGTCGTGCTGCGGTCCGGCCGCACCTGCGGCGTGCTGTCCACCACCACCGTCTCCGACGCCGGCGGCCTGGCCCTCGACTCGGCCATCCTGGCCCACCTCGGCTCGACCTTCGCCCGCCGCAAGGTCTCCCGCTGGAGCCCCGACCGGGACCTGCTGGAGGGCGCCCGCGAGGGCCGCGAGGAGCTGACGGTCGCCAAGTCGGCGGTCATCCCCGTGCCCTGGTCGGCCTCCGGCATGGCGCTCACCCGCACCCAGTTCGAGGAGCTCGCCCGCCCGCCGCTGCAGCGGGCCATGCAGGCCACCGCCTCGATGCTGGCCGCCGCGGGCGTGTCCGACCTGGCCGGCGTGCTGCTCACCGGCGGCCTCGCGCACACCCCGCTCGTCATCGAGCTGCTGGTCGAGACGCTCGGCCTGCTGCCGGTGCACCTGGACGGGCTGATCGTCGCCGAGGGCGCCCTGCTGGCCGAGCCGTCGCCGGTGCCGAAGCGCCCCCGGTACGCCCCCGAGCCGTCGCCCGCGGCCTCCGCGCCCGAGAAGGACTTCTGGGCCGCGCTGCAGGCCCCGCCCGCGACCGAGCGCCCGGCCCCCACCGCCTCCCGGGGGCGGCCGCTGTTCCAGGCGCAGCCACGGCCGGAGCCGGAGGACCCGTGGGAGGCGCTGCGCCGTCAGGTGGCGGAGCCCTCGCCCGCGTCGCCGGCCCGCCCTCGGACGACCAACGCCCCCGCCGCGCCGGTCGCTCCCAAGGTCGTGGCGCCGGGCGGGCCGGTTCGCACCGGGTCGGCTCCCGTGGCGCCGCCGCCGGTCGCGCCGCCGCCCGTGGCCCCCCCGCCCGCGGTCGCGACCGCGCAGCCCCGGCAGGTACAGCTGGAGGCCTGGGAGGTACGGGCCGAGCTCTGGACGCTGGAGCAGGACAAGCCGTGGAGGTTCGAGAAGGAGCTCAACGCCATCCGGATGGAGTGCCGGGCGGCCGAGGCCGAGTACCGCGTGATGAAGGCCGACCTCTTCGCCACCGCGCGCGCGATCGTCGAGCTGCGCAGCGAGATGGACCTGGCCTCGACCGACCTGACCGCGGCCGAGACGGGCCTGCGGGTGTCGGGCGCGGAGCTGGACGAGTTCGAGGCCGAGCTCGACCTGATGGTGACCAAGTTCCGCACCCTGCTCCCGCTCCCGGAACCGCCGCCCGCCCCCGAGCCCGTCCTGGCGGCACCCCCGATGCCGGCACCGGCCTCGGAACCCGCCCCGCAGCCGGAACCCGCCCCGCAGCCGAAACCCGCCCCGCAGCCGGAACCCGCCCCGCAGCCGGAACCCGTGCCGGAGCCGAAACTTGCCGCGGAACCGGAAGTCGCGGATGAGCCGGAGACGGTTTCCGAGCCGGAACCCGCCGCGAAGCCGCAGCCCACTTCGGAACCAGAGCCTGAGCCCGAGCCGGAGCCGGAGCTCGCGTTCGAGCCTGAGCCTGAGCCGGAATCCGGGGTCGAGCCCGAGCCCGAGCCGCAACCACAGCCTTCGCGGTCGGCCGAGACCGAGAGCGCCGGGTTCGTGCCGTGGACGGCCGTGTTCGAGCACGAGGCGGTGGAGGAGCCCGACGTCCTCGCCCGCCTCCGGGTGATCACGGAGGACCCGGCGCAGGAGGAGGACCCGATCGAGTCCGAGCAGGACACCGGCCAATCCCAGGAGGCCCGGACCCGGAAGGGCGAGGCCGAAGCGGAGCCGCCGCAGCGCGAAGAGCCCAGGCGGGCCGAGCCGGAGGACGTCGAGGACTTCGGCGCGCTCGTACGGGTCGTGCGCCGCTACATGCAGTCCGCCCGCCGCGGCTCCGTGGCCGAGCGCGAGCTCTACGGCGACGAGGACGACCCGTACGGCGACCCGGGTGCCGAGCCGCCGCTGTCCGACGTGGCGGTCTCGCCCGCCCCGAAGTTCCCCGCGCCCAAGCTGACCCTCGCCGACCGCTCCCATCAGTCCGCCGTCCGGGAGCGGCAGCAGCGCGGGTCGCGGTGGCGGCGGGCCAGGACCCGTACCAAGCCGGAGCCCAACGCGCCGCGGCCGCACCGGCGCGCCCGCATGAGCCCGGCGGCCGGCGCGGCGATCACGCTGTTCGTCGCGCTGGTCACGCTCGGCGGCGGCACGCTGGTCGCGCTCAAGCTGTCCGGGTCGCTTCCCGAGCGGGAGTTCGAGGTGGGGGAGTGCGTGGCGCAGACGGCCGACCGCGCGAAGGTGGTCGACTGCGGCGCCCGCGGCGCGTTCGAGATCACCAAGCAGGTGCCTCGCGCGGACGGCTGCCCGGACATGAACCAGCCGTTCGTCATCAAGGGCGAGGCCCTGTACTGCCTGGTTCCGGTCCAGCCGCGACGCCCGTGACGCACCCCTTGCCGCGACGTGCGGCCGTGGCGCCGTGACGCACCCCTTGCCGCGGCGTGCGGCCGGGCGCCATGGTCCGTGTGCCGAACTGATTCGACGCCTCGGCCGCCGGCACCCGCACCGGGATGTTCTCAGGTGGGAGGAGGAGACTCGTGCAATGGCAGTGACCATCGCGGACGTGGCCAAGCACGCCGGGGTGTCGCGCAGCACGGTCTCCTATGTGCTCAGCGGCAACCGGTCCATTTCCGCCGGGACGATCGCCCGGGTCGAGGCGAGCATCGCGGCGCTGCAGTTCCGCCCGCACGCCGGCGCCCGCTCGATCCGGACCAAGCGCACGGGCGTCATCGCCATGGCGCTGCCGCTGGTGCACGGTCCGCACAACCAGGTCCAGATGCCGTACGTGTGGGCGACCCTCACCGCCGCCCAGGACGCCGGCCTCAAGCTGCTCATGCTGACCGACGACGACGGCATGTCGGCGATCCGTGACGCCGTGGGCACCTCGCTGGTCGACGGCGTGATCCTCATGGAGGTACAGCAAAAGGATCCCCGGGCCAAGCTGCTGCGCTCGCTCAAGTGCCCCGCCGTGCTGGTCGGCACGCCGGACAACCCGTACGGCCTGCCGTACGTGGACTTCGACTTCGCCGCCTGCGGGCGCGCGTCCGCCGAGTACCTGCTGGAGCGGGGGCACCGGCACGTCGGGTTCCTCGGCCAGCACCCGGAGACCTACCGCCGCGGCGCGGCCTACGCCGTGCACGCCCGCGACGGGGCGCTCGAGGCGCTGCGCGAGCAGGGCGCCGTGGCCACCTGGACGTCCTGCCTGCCCTCGGCCGGCGAGGTGGTCGATGCGCTGCGCGAGCTGCTCGACCACGACCCGGACATCAGCGGCATGGTCGTCTACAACGAGTGGGCGCTGCCGCTGGTCGCCGACCGGCTCGCGGGGCTGGGCCGGTCCGACGTCGACATCGTCGCCATCTGCCCCGACGATGCCGTCGACCGGCTCGCGACGCCGGTCACCTCGGTGTCGCTACCCGTCGAGGAACTCGCCCGCACCGCGGTGCGGCGCCTCGCCGGGCTGCTCAACAACGAGGTCCAGCCCTCCGCCACGATGCTGGGCCCCGTCCTCAAGGTTCGCTGAACCACCCCTCCCGGATTGTCGAACCAGTTCGACGATCCGGGGAGATCCTCGTGGGCGAGGCCCCTGCTGGGAGCCGCCCGGCAACGCGTCGGGCGGCGATGTGAGCTGGCGCGCTACGGTACGGTTCTCTCGATCGCGGCCGGCCCGAGCTCGTCGAGTTCGGCCTGAGCCCGCTTGATGTTCTTCGGCGTCGGGTCGCGGCCCTTCGCCTTGGCGAGGTCCTCCGCGGTCCACGCCTGGTCTGCCCCGGTGCGTGCGTCGTGCCGGCCGGCCGCGTCCACAGTACGGGCCGCGGCCGGCGTTCCGGAGATGATCGGCTCGTTGTCGTCCATGCCGCCTGCCCTACCCGCCTTCACCCCGGCTAAGCCTGCGCGACGGCCTGCCGGAGCACGCCCCGGCCACGAACGTCGCGGGGTTCAGCGTGCCGCGGTCGATCCCCGGCCGGAGTAGGCCATCTGCCATGGAGCCAACCTGGAGCAGGCAGCCCGCCCCTGGGATGTCTCCTCAGGGGCGGGCCGGCCCGCGTCGCTGCGACCTCAGCGGCGTCCGCGGCTCGGGCTCGGGTTGGGGCCCGGGGCGGACGGCGGCGGGTTCGACGGGCCCGGGTTCTGTCCCGGATCCGTGGGCACGACCGGGGTGCTCGGCATCGGCGAGACGCCAGTGCCGACGTCCTTGCTGCCGGTGTGCCGTGCCGGCCGGAACGAGATCTTCGGCTGGTTCACCTTGGCCAGCGCCGAGTCCAGGAACCGGGCCCAGATCGGGCCGGGCCCCTTACCGCCGATCATGTTGACGCCCTTGCTGTCCTTGATCGCCTTCTCGTCGCCCTTGTTGCCGATCCACACCGCGGCGGCCAGGCCCCGCGCGTTCTTGCTCGGGTCGTACGGGACGTAGCCACCCATCCAGGCGTGCGCGTTGCCCTGCGAGGTGGTGTTGCCCAGCTGCCACGTGCCGGTCTTGCCCGCCAGTTGGTAGCCGTGCGGGGAGTTCAGTTTGTAGTGGTCCGGCACGCCCCGCAGCACGTTGGTCATGTCGTCGGCCATCTCCTCGGTGAAGCCCGGGATGCGCTTCGGGTTGATCACCTCGGCGTAGGTCTTCTTGCCGTCCTGCCACACCTCCTTGAGGAAGTGCGTCTGGACCGCCGCGCCCCGGGCGGCGAAGGTGGCCAGTCCGCCGGCGTGCTCGAGGACCGTGATGGGGTACTGCCCGAAGCCCACCTCGTTGCCGAAGTACTTCGAGACCGCGGCCCCATCGTTCTTGACCAGGTCGATGCGCTGCGGCAGCTGCTGGCCCTGGATTGTGGCCCACATGTCGGTGATCCCGGCCGCCCGCGCGGTGTTGATGACGCGCGCCGGAGTCACCTCCATGGTGATCGCGTAGAACGGCACGTTGAGCGACTGGACGGTGATTTCGTCGAGCCTGCACCACTTGCCCGAGCCGGAATCGCACTTGGGCTCCAGGCCCTCGGTCGCGTTCTTGACCTGGTTTCCCAGTGCCTTGGTCCGGCCCGGGAAGTCCTGCGGCATGCCGTCCCAGTAGGAGTCGGTGCGGTAACCGGCCATGAGCGCGGTGGCGAGGGTATAGACCTTGAACGTCGAGCCCGGCGGGTGGCCGCCGCAGCAGCTCTCCTTGCCGTCGCCCAGCACCGGGTCCTTGTAGTACCCGGCGTAGTCGCCGCCGCTGCCGTCGTCGCCGCCGTAGTAGGCCTTCACACCGCCCGTGCCCGGCTCGACCGCGACCAGCGCGGCCTGCAGGTTCGGCGGCATGGGGTTCATCAGCGAGTCCTTGTTGCGGCTGGCCTCGCGCACCGCGATCGGCTGGATGTCCTTGTCGATCGTGGTGACGATCTTCAGGCCGCCGTTGCGGATCTTGTCGAAGTTCTTCTTGCCGTCCGCGTCGGTGTCCTCGTACAGCAGCGCGCCGGTCTTCGGGTCGGTCAGCGCCGCGACCTCACCCAGCACGTGGTGGATGATCAGACCCTCGGGCCTCTTGAGGTTCTGCGACCCGACGGCGTTGGCCCGCGCCTCGGCCGGCGTGATGACCTTGTCCGGGTACTTCATCTTGACCGGCGCGTCGGCCTCAGAGCAGAAGTTGAGCTTCAGCATCTGATCCTTGATGTAGTCGAACCGGCCCGTTGCCTGCTTCTTGTCGATGTTCGGGTCGAACGGACTGCCCTTGCCGCTGCCCTCGGGGTTCTTGATCAGCCCGGCCAGGACCATGCCCTCGGCCATGCT
>NZ_BAAARV010000109.1:5592-51457 GCF_039532525.1 Dactylosporangium salmoneum | reverse complement strand
GCCCGAGGAGCGCCCGGCCGCGGCCCTGGAGCTGGTCCGCGCCGCGGTAGCCGCCGTGCTCGGCCACACCGGCACCGAACACATCGACGCCACCCGCGCCTTCAAGGACCTCGGCTTCGACTCCCTCACCGCCGTCGAACTGCGCAACCGCCTCCAGACCGCCACCGGACAACGCCTCCCCGCCACCCTCGTCTTCGACTTCCCCACCCCGGCCGCGCTGGCCGCCCACCTTCTCGACCAGCGCTCCCCCACCCCGGCCCCGGCCGCGACCCGCCCCGCCGCCGACGAGCCGATCGCCATCATCGGCATGGCCTGCCGCTTCCCCGGCGGCATCCACACCCCGGACCAGCTCTGGCAACTCCTGGCCGAGGGCGGAGACGCCATCGGCGACTTCCCCACCGGCCGCGGCTGGAACCTCGACGACCTCCTCGACGGCGGCCGCTCGCTGGCCCGCCAGGGCGGCTTCATCCACGACGCCGACCAGTTCGACGCCGACTTCTTCGGCATCAGCCCGCGCGAGGCGGCCGCGATGGACCCGCAGCAGCGGATCCTGCTGGAGACCAGCTGGGAGACCTTCGAGCACGCCGGGATCGACCCGCACGGCCTGCACAACAGCCAAACGGGCGTCTTCCTCGGCGTCATGTACAACGACTACGGCAGCCGCCTGGTCCACGCCGACCGGCCACTGACCGAGTACGAGGGGTACCTCGGCAACGGCTCCTCCGGCAGCGTCGCGTCCGGCCGCATCGCCTACACCTACGGCCTCCAGGGCCCGGCCGTCACCGTCGACACGGCATGCTCGTCGTCGCTGACCGCGATCCACCTCGCCGCTCAGGCCCTCCGCAGCGGCGAATGCACCCTGGCCCTGGCCGGCGGCACCACCGTCATGGCCGCACCGACCGTCTTCACCGAGTTCACCCGCCAACAAGGCCTCGCCCCCGACGGCCGCTGCAAACCCTTCGCCGACGCCGCCGACGGCACCGGCTTCTCCGAAGGCACCGGCCTGCTCCTCCTGCAACGCCTGTCCGACGCCCGCCGGGCCGGCCGCACGATCCTGGCGGTGGTACGCGGGTCGGCCGTCAACCAGGACGGCGCCTCCAACGGCCTCACCGCCCCCAACGGCCCCTCCCAGCAACGCGTCATCAACCAGGCCCTCGCCAACGCCGGCCTCCGCCCATCCGACGTCGACGCCGTCGAGGCACACGGCACCGGCACCACCCTCGGCGACCCCATCGAGGCCCAAGCCCTCCTGGCCACCTACGGCCAGGACCGCACCGAACCACTCCACCTCGGCTCGATCAAGTCGAACATCGGCCACACCCAGGCCGCCGCGGGCGTGGCCGGGGTCATCAAGATGATCCTGGCCCTCAACCACGACCTGCTACCCAAGACCCTCCACGTCGACCAGCCCACCACCCACGTCGACTGGACCACCGGCAACATCGCGCTCCTGACCGAGCCCGCGCCCTGGCCCCGCACGGAACGCCCACGACGGGCCGGCATCTCATCCTTCGGCCTGTCGGGCACCAACGCCCACGTCGTCATCGAGCAGGCGCCCGAATCGGCAACGCCCGAGGCCTCGGCCGGCGGTCCCGTCTCCTGGCACCTCTCGGCCCGGACCCGCGGCGCGCTCCACGACCTCGGCCGGCGCCTGCTGGGGAGCCTGGACCACAACCCCGCCGACATCGCCGCGACGCTCGGCAGCCGGGCCGCGTTCGAGCACCACGCCACCGTCATCGGCCACACCACCGACGACCTCCGCAGTGGCCTCGAAGCCCTCGCGGCCGGGCAACCGGCGGCACATCTGGTCACCGCCCACACCCCCGAGCCCCACGGCAAGCTCGCATTCCTGCTGCCGGGTCAGGGCGCCCAGCACGCGGGCATGGGCCACGGCCTCTACACCACCTACCCGGACTTCGCGGCCGCGTTCGACACCATCGCCGGGCACCTCGACCTACCCATGCACGACATCATGTGGGGCAACCAAACCCACCTGCTCAACCAGACCCTCTACACCCAGACCAGCCTCTTCACCCTGCAAATCGCCCTGCACCACCTCCTGCGGGACACCTTCGGCATCACACCCGACTACCTCCTCGGACACTCCGTCGGCGAAATCGCGGGCGCACACCTCGCGGGCATCCTGACCCTGCCGGACGCCTGCCGACTCCTCCTCGCCCGGGCCCAGCTCATGCAAGACCTGCCCGCCGGCGGAGCGATGGCCGCCATCCAAGCCACCCCAGACGAAATCGACGACAACACCGTCAGCATCGCCGCAGTCAACAGCCCGACCAGCACCGTCATCTCCGGCGACCGGAACAACGTCGAGACAGTCGTCCAACGGTTCAAGGCCCAGGGACGCAAAGCCACCAACCTCGACGTCTCACACGCATTCCACTCCCACCGCATCGAACCCATCCTCGAACCACTCGACACCATCGCCTCCGCACTGCCACACCACGAACCGCACATACCACTCATCGCCAACCTCACCGACGAACGCATCGACGGGCACTACTGGGCACGGCACGCACGGCAAACCGTCCAGTTCCACGACGGCGTCCGGTACCTGCGGGAGCACGGCGTCACCCGGTACCTCGAACTCGGGCCCAGCACGACCCTCACCACCCACGTGGACGACGGGGTCACCGCCGCCACGCTCAACCCGAAACAGCCCGAAGACCTCGCCCTCCTCGGCGCGCTCGCCGGACTGGACCTGCGGCACCGGGTGAGCGGCCGGCACGTCGACCTGCCCACGTACCCGTTCCAGCGCCGCGCCTACTGGCTCAACCCGCCGGCCCGCCGGGCCGAGCCGCACCGGCTCGGGCAGCGGTCCACGGACCATCCGCTGCTGCCGACCGCCGTCGAGCTCGCCGACAACCGGACCGTGTTCACCGGGCGGATCGGCGCCGCCGACCCCGAATGGCTGGCCGACCACACGGTGCTCGGCACCACGCTGCTGCCCGGCACCGCGATGCTCGACATGGCCCTGCACGCGGGCCGGCAGGTGGGCTGCGACCGGGTCGACGAGCTGACGCTGCGGGCGCCGATGGTCCTGCCGGCCGAGGGCGGCCTGGCGATCAGGGTCGCGGTCGATGCCCCCGACGAGGACGGCCGCCGCGCGATCGCCGTGCACGCCCGCCCCGACGGCGCCGAGGAGTGGGCGCGGCACGCGGAAGGCACCCTCGGCCCGGGCGATCCCACCGGCGCCGGCCCGGGGCTGACGAGCTGGCCGCCGCCGGGCGCCGAGGCGGTGCCGGTGGAGGGGCTGTACGAGGCGTTCGCGGGACGGGGGTACCAGTACGGGCCGCTGTTCCGGGGCCTGCGCGCGGCCTGGCGGGATGGGGCGGGCCTCTACGCCGAGGTGCGGCTGCCCGACGGGACCGGCGCCGACGGCTTCGGGCTCCACCCGGCGCTGTTCGACGCCGCGCTGCACGCGATGGCGGTGGACGCGACCGGCGACACCGTGCGGGTGCCGTTCGCCTGGCGGGGCGTGTCCCTCGTAGGTACCGGAGCGACCTCGCTGCGGGTCCGCCTGACCACCGCCGAGGACGGGACCGTGGCCCTGACGTTGGCGGACGGCGCCGGGGCACCGGTCGCGACCGTGGAGGCGCTCGTCGCCCGCGAGATCGACGCCGACCAGCTCCGGGCCGCCGACTCCCGCCCGCAGCCGCTGTACGCCGTCGACTGGATCCCGGCCCCCGCCGGATCGTCCGCGCCCGATCCCGTCTTTGCCCCGATCACGACCGGCGACGGGGACCCGATGACCGAGCTGGACGCCGCGGCGGAACGCACCCTGGCGCTGCTGCAGGAGTGGCTTGCGGACGACCGCTCGACCGCCGGCCCGCTCGTCCTCGTCACCCGGCGCGCGGTGGCCACCGGACCGGGCGAGGCCGTCGACATCGCGGCCGCGCCGGTCTGGGGTCTGGTCCGCTCCGCCCAGGCCGAGCACCCCGGCCAGTTCGTGCTGCTCGATCTCGACACCGATCCTGCGCGGATGCCGGCGTTGCCCCCGGGAGAGACGCAGGTGGCCGTGCGGGACGGGCGGGTCCTGGTGCCGCGGCTGGTCAAGGCCCGGGTGCCCGATGAGGCGCCGCCCGCCTTCGACCCCGGCGGCACCGTGCTCGTCACCGGCGGGACCGGGGCGCTCGGCGCGCTGGTGGCCCGGCATCTCGTCACCGCGCACCGGGCGCGGCGGCTGCTGCTGGTCAGCCGGAGGGGGCCGGACGCGCCCGGGGCGGCCGGGCTGCGCGACGAGCTGCGAGCGCTCGGAGCCGAGGTCACGATCGCGGGCTGCGACGTCGGGGACCGGCTCGACCTGCAGCGGCTGCTCACCACCGTGCCGACCCAGCACCCGCTGACCGCGATCGTGCACACGGCCGGGGTGCTCGACGACGGCACGATCGCCGGGCTCACCCCCGAGCGGCTGCGGGCCGTGGCGCGGGCCAAGACGCGCGGCGCGTGGCTGCTGCACGAGCTGACCCAGCACATGGCACTGGACGCGTTCGTGCTGTTCTCCTCGGCGGCGGGGACGCTCGGCGGGCCGGGGCAGGGCAACTACGCGGCGGCCAACGCGGGGCTCGACGCGATCGCGCAGCATCGGCGCCACCTCGGGCGGCCCGCCGTGTCCCTGGCCTGGGGGATGTGGGCGCAGGACAGCGGGATGGCCGGGGCACTCGACCGGCAGGACACGGCCCGGCTCGGGCGCAGCGGCCTCGTGGCGCTGAGCGCGGCCCAGGGGCTGGCGCTCTTCGACGCGGCGCTGCGGCTGGACCGGCCGGCCTCGGTGCCGGCCCGGCTCGACCCGGCGGTGCTGCGCGACCTGGCCGCGACCGGCGCCCTGCCGCCGCTGCTGCGCGGCCTCGTCCCCGCGGCGACCGCCGGCAACACGAACGGGGCGGCGGCGGACTTCGCCGCGATGCCCGAACCGCAGCGGCGCGAGGCGCTGCTCGACCTGGTGCGCGCGAACGTCGCGATCGTGCTCGGCGGGGACCGGCCGGCCGCCGTCGAGCCCGGCCGGGCGTTCAAGGAGCTCGGCTTCGACTCGCTCACCGCGGTCGAGCTGCGCAACCGGCTCAACGCCGCGACCGGGCTGCGGCTGTCGGCCACCGTGCTGTTCGACCACCCGAGCGCCGCGGCGCTGGCCGGCCACCTGGCCGGCGAGTTCGCCGCCCAGGAGGGCCCGGCGGACGGCGCGGAGGCAGCGGTGCGCGAGGCCCTCGCCGGCATCCCGTTGCGGCGCCTGCGCGAGGCCGGGCTCCTCGACGGGCTGCTGCGTCTCGCCGGGCTGCCCGCCGAGACGGCCGGGGCACCGGAAGCGCAGGCCGCCGCGGCGCAGGACATCGACACCATGGACGCCGGCGACCTGATCCGGCTCGCTCTCGAAGGCAGTGACCGATGACCGCTTCACAGCAGGAAACGCAGGACGTCGTCCAGGCGCTCAGGGCGTCGCTCAAGGAGACCGAGCGGCTGCGCCGGCAGAACCGGGAGCTGGCCGCCGCGGCCGCCGAGCCGATCGCGATCGTGTCGATGGCGTGCCGGTTCCCGGGCGGGGTGGCCACGCCCGAGCAGCTGTGGGACCTGCTGGCCGAGGGGCGCGACGCGGTCACCGAGTTCCCGGCCGACCGCGGCTGGGACCTCGACGCGCTGTTCGACCCGGACCCGGACCGGGTCGGCTGCTCGTACACCAGGGAGGGCGGCTTCCTCACCGACGCGGGCGCCTTCGACGCGGCGTTCTTCGGCATCAGCCCGCGGGAGGCGCTCGCCATCGACCCGCAGCAGCGGCTCCTGCTGCAGGTGGCGTGGGAGGCCCTCGAGCGGGCCGGGATCGACCCCGAGACCCTGCGGGGCAGCCCGACCGGGATCTACGCCGGCGTGATGTACAACGACTACGGCGGCCGCCTGATCGACCGGATCCCCGAAGGGTTCGAGGGCTACATCGGCAACGGCAGCGCCGGCAGCATCGCCACCGGCCGCGTCGCCTACACCCTCGGCCTGGAAGGGCCGGCGGTCACCATCGACACCGCGTGCTCGTCCTCGCTCGTCGCGCTGCACCTGGCGGCCGAGGCGCTGCGCCGCGGCGACTGCACGCTCGCGCTGGCCGGCGGCGTCACGGTGCTGGCCACCCCGAGCACGTTCGTCGAGTTCAGCCGGCAGCGCGGCCTGGCGCCGGACGGGCGGTGCAAGGCCTTCGCGGGCGCGGCCGACGGGGTCGGCTGGGCCGAGGGCGTCGGCCTGGCGCTGGTCGAGCGGCTCGCCGACGCCCGCCGCCTCGGCCACCCCGTCCTCGCGGTCATCCGCGGGTCGGCGGTCAACTCCGACGGCGCCTCCAACGGCCTGACCGCCCCCAACGGCCCGTCGCAGCAGCGGGTCATCCGCCGGGCGCTGGCCAGCGCCGGCCTGCGCCCGTCCGACGTCGACGCCGTCGAGGGCCACGGCACCGGCACGACGCTGGGCGACCCGATCGAGGCGCAGGCCCTGCTGGCCACCTATGGGCAGGACCGCGCCGCCCCGCTGCACCTGGGCTCCGTCAAGTCCAACCTCGGGCACACCCAGGCCGCGGCCGGGATCGCCGGGGTCATGAAGCTGGTCCTCGCCCTGCGCCACGAGCGGCTGCCGAGGACCCTGCACGTCGACGCGCCCAGCCCGCACGTCGACTGGGAGAGCGGCAACGTCCGGCTGCTGACGCAGGCCGTGCCGTGGCCGCGCAACGGCCGCCCGCGCCGGGCCGGCGTCTCCTCGTTCGGCGTGAGCGGCACCAACGCCCACCTGATCATCGAGGAGCCGCCCGCCGCCGAAGACCACCCGGCGCCCGCGCCCCAGACGCCATGGATCGTCAGCGCGCGCACCCCGGAGGCGCTTCGCCGGTACGCGGGAAGACTCGCCGAGCACGCCGGCGCGGACCCCGGGGACGTCGCGTACACCCTGGCCGGGCGGACCTCGTTCGCGCACCGGGCCGTCATCCTCGACGACCACCGGCGCGGCCTCGCCGCCCTCGCCGCGAGCGAGCCCCACACCGTGCTGCCCGACACCGTCGTCACCAACGCGAACGCCGCCGCGCCGGGCAAGCTCACCTTCGTCTTCCCCGGCCAGGGGTCGCAGTGGCCCGGGATGGCGGTCGACCTGGCCGCCGCCGACCCGGCGTTCGCCGCCCACCTCGACGCCTGCGCCGCCGCCCTCGCCCCGCACATCGACTGGGACTTCGCCGCGGCCCTGCGCGACCCCGCCATGCAGGAGCGCACCGAGGTCGTCCAGCCGGTGACGTTCGCCGTCGTCGTGGCGCTCGCCCGCCGCTGGCTCGACTTCGGCGTGCGGCCCGACGCGGTCATCGGCCACTCCCAGGGCGAGCTCGCCGCCGCCCACGTCGCCGGGATGCTGAGCCTGGCCGACGCGGCGAAGATCGTGGCGGTCCGGGCCAAGGCGCTCGCCCGGCTCTCCGGCATCGGCGGCATGGCCTCCATCCCGCTGCCGGCCGACGAGATCGAGCTGCCGGAGGGCGCGGTGATCTCGGCGCTCAACAGCCCGTCCACCACGGTCGTGTCCGGGTTGGCGGCCGTCGTCGACGCGCTGCTGGCCACCTATCCGCGGGCCCGGCGGGTCAACATCGACTACCCGTCGCACAGCCCGCACGTCGAGGCGCTGCGCGAGCAGGTGCTCACCGACCTCGCCGGGGTCACCGCCGCACCCGGGGACATCCCGTTCGTCTCCACCGTCACCGGCGAGCCCGTCGACCACCGGCGGCTGGGCGCCGAGTACTGGTACGACAACCTCAGACGCCCGGTCCGCTTCCACCCGACGCTGCGCGCGCTGGCCGACCGCGGCCACAACGCCTTCATCGAGGTGAGCCCCCACCCGGTGCTCACCATCGGGATCACCGAGACCCTCCCCGACGCGCACGTGCTGCCCACCCTGCACCGCAACCGGCCCGGCCCGGAGCAGTTCCGCGCCGCGCTGGCCCGCGCGCACGCCGCCGGCCTGCCGGTGCGCTGGCCGCGGGCCGGGCGGCTCGTGGACCTGCCGACGTACCCGTTCGAGGAGCGCTCCTTCTGGCTGGCCGCCAGGCCCGTCGCCGGGCTCGGCGGCACCGGGCACCCGCTGCTGACGGCGGCGGTCACCACCCCCGAGCCGGAGCTGACCGTCCACACCGGGCGGCTGTCCACGGCCACCCACCCGTGGCTGTCCCAGCACGCCGTGGGCGGGACCGCGCTGCTGCCCGGCACCGGCCTGATCGAGCTGGCCCTGCACGCCACCCCGCCCACCCACTCGCTGCGGGAGCTGGTGCTGGAGGCCCCGCTGCGGCTGCCGCCCGGCGGGGTGCAGGTGCAGGTGACCGCGGACGGGAAGGGCGCCGTGGCCGTGTACTCCCGCGCCACCGACGACGACCCGTGGACCAGGCACGCGGCCGGCTCGACGGTGCCGCAGGAGGAAGCGGTTCCCCCGCGACATCAGGAAAAGGGGCAGCCGCTCGACCTCGACGGGCTCTACGAGCGCTTCGCCGAGCACGGGTACGACTACGGCCCCGTCTTCCGCGGCCTGCGCGCCGCCTGGCGCAGCGGAGAGGACATCGTCGCCGAGGTCGCGCTCCCGGCCGACCAGCAGGCCGACGCCTACGGCATCCATCCGGCCCTGCTCGACGCCGCCCTGCACGCGCTGGCCGTGGACACGCGGACGGCCGAGGTGGCGGTGCCGTTCCTGTGGGAGGGGGTCACGCTGCACGCCCGCGGGGCCGGCGCCCTCAGGGTCCGGCTGACCCGGCTCGGCCCGGACCGGCTCGCCCTGGAGGCCACCGATGCCACCGGCGCGCCCGTCCTATCCGTGCGCTCGCTCTCCGTCCGCCCCATCGACCCCGCCCAGCTGGCGGCGCCGGCCATCGACCGGGAGGCGCTGTTCCACCTGGAGTGGGTGCCCGCGGCGGACGAGCGGCGGGACGCATCCGGGGCCGAACTGCTGACGGGAAACACCGTCACGGACGTCCTCGACCGGCTCCAGCGGTGGCTGAGGGACCCGCCGGCCGGCACCCGGCTGGCCGTCGTCACCACCGGCGCGGTCGCCACCCACCCCGGCGAGCACGTGCCGGACCTGGCCGGCGCCGCCGTCTGGGGCCTCGTCCGCAGCGCACAGGCTGAGCACCCCGGGCAGTTCGTCCTGCTCGACCACGACGGGGCCGGCGAGGAGGCGGTCCGGGCCGCGCTGGCCCGCCCCGAGCCGCAGCTGGCCATCCGGCAGGGCGTCGCGCTCGCGCCGCGGCTGGCCCGGGCCGACCGGCTGCTGAGCCCGCCGGACGGGCCGTGGGAGCTCGGGATGCGCGGCGGCGGGACCATCGAGTCGGTCGACCTGCTGCCGGTCGAGGCGCGCCCGGGCGGGCCGGGGCCGGGCGAGGTCACCGTCGCGCTGCGGGCCGCCGGCCTCAACTTCCGCGACGTACTGATCTGCCTCGGGATGTACCCCGGGAAGGCCACCATCGGCGGCGAGGGCGCCGGCGTCGTGCTGGCGGTCGGCGAGGGCGTGACCCGCTTCGCGCCCGGCGACCGGGTGATGGGCATGTTCCCCGAGGCCGGCCCGCGGGCCACCACCGACGAGCGGCTGCTCGCCCCCGTCCCCGACGGCTGGAGCTTCGCCGAGGGCGCCTCCGTGCCGGTCGCGTTCCTCACCGCCTACTACGGCCTGGTCGACCTGGCCGGCCTGCGCCCGGGCGAGACGCTGCTGCTGCACGCGGTGACCGGCGGGGTCGGGATGGCCGCCACCCAGCTGGCCCGGCACTGGGGCGTGGAGGTCTACGGCACGGCGAGCGCGGGCAAGCGCGCGGTCGCGCTCGCGCAGGGCTACGACGACGCCCACCTCGGCAACTCCCGGACGCTGGACTTCGCCGGGCAGTTCCTCGCCGCCACCGGCGGCCGGGGCGTCGACGTGGTGCTCAACTCACTGGCCCGCGACTACGTCGACGCCTCGCTGCGCCTGCTGCCGCGCGGGGGCCGGTTCGTCGAGATGGGCAAGACCGACGTGCGCGACCCGGACCGCGTCGCCGCCGACCACCCGGGCGTGCGCTACCGGGCCTTCGACGTCACCGATCCCGGCCCGGACCGGCTCGCCGAGATCTTCGCCGAGCTGACGCCGCTCTTCGCCGCCGGGGCGCTGCGGCCGCTGCCGGTGACCGCGTGGGACATCCGGCGGGCCCCGGAGGCGCTGCGGTACCTCAGCCAGGCCCGCCACACCGGCAAGCTCGTCCTGACCATCCCCTGCCCGCCCGACCCGGACGGCACGGTCCTCATCACCGGCGGCACCGGCGTGCTCGGCACCCTGATCGCCCGGGACCTCGTCGAGCGGCACGGGATGCGCCACGTGCTGCTCGCGAGCCGAAGCGGCGGCACGACAGAGCTCGGCCCGGAGGTCACCGTGGCCGCCTGCGACGCCGCCGACCGGGAGGCCCTCGCCGCGCTGCTCGCCGGCATCCCGGCCGAGCACCCGCTGACCACGGTCATCCACGCGGCGGGCGTGCTGGCCGACGCCACCGTGGACGCCCTCACCGCCGAGCAGGTGGATGCGGTACTGCGCCCCAAGGCCGACGCCGCCCGGCACCTGCACGAGCTGACGCGCGACCTGGACCTGGCCGAGTTCGTGCTGTTCTCGTCGGCGACGGGCACCTGGGGCGCGCCCGGCCAGGCCAACTACGCCGCCGCCAACGCGGTGCTGGACGCCCTCGCCCAGGACCGTCGGGCGCACGGCCGACCGGCGGTCTCGATGGGCTGGGGCCTGTGGGCGCCGGCCAGCGGGATGACCGGCCACCTGGGCCGGGCCGACCTGGCCCGGCTGCGCCGCAGCGGCGTGCGGGCGCTGTCCGCCGAGGAGGGGGTGGCCCTCTTCGCCGCGGCCCGCGGCGCCGACCGGGCGGCGGTCCTGCCGCAGCGCATCGACCTGGCCGCGATCCGCGCCGCGGCCGGCGAGGGCGAGGTCCCGCACCTGCTGCGCGGGCTGATCGGCAGGCCCCAGCGGCGGGCGGCCGCCGCCGCGCCCGTCGAGTCGATGGCCCGGTCGCTGGCCGCGCTGGCCGGGCCGCAGCGCCGGGCCGCGCTGCTGGACCTGGTGCGCGGCCACGTCGGGGCGGTCCTCGGCTACGGCGACGCCGACCCGGTCGAGCCCGCCAAGACCTTCAAGGAGCTGGGGTTCGACTCGCTGGCCGCGATCGAGCTGCGCAACCGGCTGGGCGGGGCGACCGGCCTGCGCCTGCCCGGCTCGCTCGTGTTCGACCACCCGACGGTGGAGGCTCTCGCCGTACACCTGGCGGATGAACTCGGCGGGGCACCGCAGGCCGCCGAGGCGCCCGCCGTCCTGACCGACCTGGACCGGGTCGCGGCCGCGCTCGCCGCCGGCGTCGTCGACGAGGCGGTGCGGGCCGGGGTGACCGAGCGCCTGCGGGCGATCTGGCGGTCCTGGAACGCGGCCGAGCCCGGGGCCGGGCGGCCCGACCTCGACGACGTCACCGACGACGAACTGTTCAGCGCCCTCGACGACGAGCTGGGGATGGACCGATGAGCAACGAGGAGCGGCTCCGCGACTACCTCAAGCGCACCACGGCCGAGCTGCGGCAGGTCCGGCAGCGGCTGCACGACGTGGAGGCCCGCGAGCACGAGCCGATCGCGATCGTGTCGATGGCGTGCCGCTTCCCGGGCGGGGTGCACACCCCGGAGGAGCTGTGGGAGCTGCTGGCCGCCGGGCGGGACGCGATCGCCGGCTTCCCGGCCGACCGCGGCTGGGACCTCGACGCACTCTACGACCCCGACCCGGGCCGGTCCGGCTGCAGCTACGTGCGCGACGGCGGGTTCCTGCCCGACGCCGGCGACTTCGACCCGGCGTTCTTCGGCATCAGCCCGCGCGAGGCCCTCGCCACCGACCCGCAGCAGCGGCTGCTGCTGGAGGGGGCGTGGGAGGCGCTGGAGCGGGCCGGGATCGATCCCGGGACCCTGAAGGGCAGCGCCACCGGGGTCTTCGCCGGGGTGATGTTCGCCGACTACGCGCACGAGGCCGAGGACTTCGACGGGTACCTCATGACCGGCTCGCTCACCTCGGTGGCGTCCGGCCGGGTGGCCTTCACCCTCGGCCTGGAAGGTCCCGCGGTCACGGTCGACACGGCCTGCTCCTCGTCGCTGGTCGCCCTGCACCAGGCGGTGCAGTCGCTGCGGCGCGGCGAGTGCGACCTGGCGCTGGCCGGCGGGGTCACGGTGATCGCCCAGCCGCACCTGTTCGTCGAGTTCAGCCGCCAGCGCGGGCTCTCGCCCGACGGGCGGTGCAAGGCCTTCGCGGCCGCCGCCGACGGCACCGGCTTCTCCGAGGGCATGGGCCTGGTCGTGGTCGAGCGGCTCGGCGACGCCAGCCGTCTGGGCCACCCGGTCCTCGCCCTCATCCGCGGCTCCGCGGTCAACCAGGACGGGGCCAGCAACGGCCTCACCGCCCCGCACGGCCCGTCCCAGCGCAAGGTGATCCGCCAGGCCCTCGCCGACGCCCGGCTGCAGCCCGCCGACGTGGACGCCGTCGAGGCGCACGGCACCGGCACCACGCTCGGCGACCCGATCGAGGCCCAAGCGTTGCTGGCCACCTACGGGCAGGACCGGGACGAGCCCTTCCGCCTCGGCTCGATCAAGTCCAACCTCGGGCACACGCAGGCCGCGGCCGGCATCGCCGGGGTCATGAAGATGGTGCTGGCGATGGGCCACGGGGTGTTGCCGCCGACCCTGCACGTGGACGCGCCCAGCCCACACGTGGACTGGACGGCCGGCCGGGCCGCGCTGCTGACCGAGGCCGTGCCGTGGCCGGCCGGCGAGCGGGTGCGCCGGGCCGGCGTCTCCTCGTTCGGGGTGAGCGGCACCAACGCGCACATGGTGCTGGAGGAGCCGCCGCGGGACCTCGAGGCGCCGCGGCCCGGACCACGGCTGCCCTGGATCCTCAGCGCCCGTACCCCGGAGGCGCTGCGCGAGCAGGCCCGCCGGCTCGCCGGGCACCTCGACGCCCACCCCGGCCTCGACCCCGCCGACGTCGCCCGCACCCTGGCCAACCGGGCCACCTTCGAGCACCGGGCGATCGTCCTCGACGACCTGCGGGCCGGCCTCGGCCTGATCGCGGAGGCAGAGCCGGGCGCGGCGCTGCCGGAGACGATCGTGCGCAACGCCTCCACCGCCCTGCCGGGCAAGGTGGTGCTGGTTTTCCCCGGGCAGGGCTCGCAGTGGCCGGGAATGGCGGTCGAGCTGGCCGAGCGGGACCCGGCCTTCGCCGCGCATCTCGACGCCTGCGCGGCCGCCCTCGCCCCGCACGTCGACTGGGCGCTGGCCGACGCGCTGCGCGACCCGGCGCTGCAGGAGCGGGTCGACGTGGTGCAGCCCGCGCTCTTCGCCGTCGTCGTGGCCCTCGCCCGGCGCTGGCTCGACCTGGGCATCCGGCCCGACGCCGTCATCGGCCACTCCCAGGGCGAGATCGCCGCCGCCCACATCGCGGGCGCGTTGAGCCTGGAGGACGCCGCCCGGGTGGTCGCCCTGCGGGCCCGCGCGCTGACCCTCGTCGCGGGCACCGGCGGCATGCAGTCCGTCCAGCTCCCGGCCGACCGGATCGAGCTGCCCGAGGGGGCGTGGATCGCCGCGCACAACAGCCCGGCCACGACCGTGGTCGCGGGCGCCGTCGAGGCCCTGGACCGGCTGCCGGGCAAGCGGATCCCGGTGAACTACGCCAGCCATACGCCGCACATGGAGCCGCTGCGGGAGCGGATCCTGGCCGACCTCGCCGGGATCGAGCCGAAGCCTGCCGAGATCCCGTTCTACTCGACCGTCACCGGGGAACTCGCCGACACCACGACGCTGGACGCGCAGTACTGGGCCGACAACCTCAGCCGCCCGGTCCAGTTCCGGCAGACGTTGGAGCGGCTGGCGGGGCTGGGGCACTGGACCTATCTGGAGGCGAGCCCCCACCCGGTGCTCACCGCCGTGATCCAGGAGACCCTGCCCCGGGCCGCCGCCATCGGCACCCTGCGCCGCGACGCCGGCGGCCCGGACCAGCTCGTCGCCGCGGCCGCGCAGGCCCACGCGCGCGGGGTCGTGCCGGACTGGGCCGCGCTCGGGCCGGGCGGGCGGCAGCTGGACCTGCCGACGTACCCCTTCGAGCGGGCCACCTACTGGCTGGCCGCGCGGCCCGGCGCCGACCCGGCCGGGCTGGGCCTGCGGCCGACCGGCCACCCGCTGCTGGGCGCCGCCGTGGCCACCGCCGAGCCCCCGCTGACCATCTACACGGGACGGCTGTCGCTGGCCACCCACCCGTGGCTGTCCCAGCACGGGGTCAACGGCACGACCATCGTTCCCGGCGCCGCGCTCGTCGAGCTGGCCTTGCACGCCGGTCACCGGCTGGACGAGCTGACCCTGCAGCAGCCACTGGTCGTGCCGGAGCGCGGCGACGTGCGGCTGCAGATGGTCATCGGCGCCCCCGACCCGCAGACCGGCCGCCGCACGGTCGAGATCTACTCGCAGACTGACATCTCCTCGCAGACCGGCGAGGACGAGCCATGGACCCGGCACGCCACCGGGCTCATCGGCCCTTCGTCCGAGGAGCCGGCGGAGGACCTGGCCGCCTGGCCGCCGCCCGGAGCCGTACCCCTGGACGTCACCGACCTCTACGACTCCCTCGCGGCCGCCGGATATGACTACGGGCCGCTGTTCCAGGGCGTGCAGGCGGCCTGGTCGGCCGGCGACGCCCGGTACGCCGAGGTCCGCCTGCCGGACGACACCCCGGCCCGGGGCTTCGCCCTCCATCCGGCCCTGCTGGACGCCGCCCTGCACGTGGCCGCCGCCGACAGTCCCAGCGACGACAAGGTGCGCCTGCCGTTCTCCTGGACCGGGGTGACGCTGCACCGCAGCGGCACCGACGCCACCGCGGTACGGGTCCGGCTCGACATGCGGCAGCACCGGGTGCGCATCGCCGACGCGCTCGGCGAGCCGATCCTCTCCATCGACGGGATCGTCCTGCGCGCGATGGCGGCCGAGCGGCCCGACGCCCTGTTCCGCGTGCACTGGACCGCCGTCCAGCCCGCCGAGGCGGCGCGAGCACCGGAGCTGCTCCACTGTCCACAAGGGGCCGACGCGCCCGCCTGGGCGCTGGAGGCGCTGCAGACCTCCACGGCCGAGCGGCTGGTCGTCGTCACCCGGGGCGCGGTCAACACCCGGCCCGGCGAGGACGTGCCCGGCCTCGACCAGGCGCCCGTCTGGGGCCTGGTGCGCACCGCCATGACCGAGCAGCCGGGCCGGTTCGCCCTGCTCGACCTCGACGGCGGGCCCGACCCGGATCCCGGGCTGATCGGGGCCGCGCTGGCCGCGGGCGAGGACCAGCTGGCCTGGCGGGACGGGGTGCTCCTCGCGCCGCGGCTCACCCGGGCCGCCGAGCAGCCCGCGCTCACCCCGCCCGACACGCCCGCCTGGCGGCTCGAGACCACCGGGACCGGGACCCTCGACAAGCTCGAGCTCGTGCCGTTCGAGGCCGCCACCGGGCCGCTCGGGACGGGGCAGGTGCGCATCGCGCTGCGGGCCGCCGGGCTCAACTTCCGCGATGTGCTCATCTGCCTCGGCATGTACCCGGGCCAGGCCCTCGTCGGCGCGGAGGGCGCGGGCGTCGTCACCGAGGTCGGGACCGGCGTCACCGGGTACGCACCCGGCGACCGGGTCATGGGCCTCATCTCCGGTGGCATCGGGCCGGTCGCCGTCGCCGACCACCGGCTGCTCGCCCGCATCCCCGACGGCTGGACGTTCGCCCAGGCGGCAGCCGTGCCGGTCGCGTTCGTCACCGCGTACTACGGGCTGGTCGACCTGGCCGACCTGCGGCCCGGCGAGTCCCTGCTCGTCCACGCGGCGGCCGGTGGCGTCGGCATGGCCGCCGTGCAGCTTGGCCGGCACCTGGGCGCCGAGGTCTTCGGCACGGCGAGCGCCCGCAAGTGGCCGGCGCTGCGCCGGCTCGGCCTGCCCGACGAGCGGATCGCCAACTCCCGCGACCTCGCCTTCGCCGAGCGATTCCCCACCGTCGACGTGGTCCTCAACTCGCTCACCGGGGACTTCATCGACGCCTCGCTCGGGATGCTCGGACCGGGCGGCCGGTTCATCGAGATGGGCAAGACCGACGTCCGCGCCGGCCTCGGCCCCGGCTACCACCCGTTCGACCTCAGCGCCGTCTCCCCCGACCGGGTGCGGGAGATCCTGGCCGAGCTGACGGGGCTCTTCGCCGCGGGCGAGCTGGCCCCGCTGCCCATCGCAGCGTGGGACGTGCGCGAGGCGCCGGAGGCGATGCGGTACTTCAGCCAGGCCCGTCACACCGGCAAGCTCGTCCTGACCGTCCCCCGCCCGCTCGACCCGGACGGCACGGTCCTCATCACCGGCGGCACCGGCGTCCTCGGCACCCTGCTCGCCGGGCACCTGGTCGACCACCACGGCATGCGCCACGTGCTGCTGGCGAGCCGCAGCGGCGGCGCATCGCCCGCGCGTCCCGAGATCACGGTGGCGGCCTGCGACGTCGCCGACCGGGAGGCGCTGGCCGAGCTGCTGGCCGCCATCCCGCCCGAGCGCCCGCTCACCGCCGTCGTCCACGCCGCCGGGGCGCTCGACGACGGTCTGATCGGCGACCTGAACCCGGAACGTCTCCGAACGGCGCTGCGGCCCAAGGCTCTCGCCGCCGCCCACCTCGACGAGCTGACCCGCGACCTCGACCTCGCCGCGTTCGTCTCCTACGGCTCGGTGTCCGGCGTGCTCGGCTCCCCCGGTCAGGGCAACTACGCCGCCGCCAACGCCTACCTCGACGCCCTCGCCCACCACCGCCGGGCCCAGGGCCGGCCGGCCACCTCCCTCGCCTGGGGATTCTGGGCCGAGGCGACCGGGCTGACCGGGCACCTCGACGAGGCGGACCGGCGGCGGATGGCCCGCGGCGGCATCGCGCCGCTGAGCACCGAGGCGGGGCTGGCCCTCTTCGACGCGGCGTACGGCGGGGCGCGGGCCGCGGTGGTCCCGGCCCAGCTGGACGCGGCGGCGCTGCGGGCCCGCGCCGGCGAGCTGCCCGCCATCCTCAGTGGCCTGGTGCGCGCGCCGGCCGCCCGCCGCCCCACCACAAGCTCCTCGCTGCCGCGGCGGCTGCGCGGGCTGGACCCGGGCGAGCAGCGCAAGGCGGTGCTGGAGCTGGTCCGGGCCAACATCGCGGCGGTGCTCGGGCACGCCTCCCCGGACACCGTCGACGCCGAGCGGCCGTTCAAGGACCTCGGCTTCGACTCGCTGACCGCGGTCGAGCTGCGCAACCGGCTCAACGCGGCGACCGGGCTGCTGCTGCCGGCGACGCTGGCGTTCGACTACCCGACGCCGGGCGCGCTGGCCGGCTTCGTCCGCGACGAGCTGCTCGGGACGGTGGCGGACTCCGGTGGTACCGCCAAAGCCACCACGGAAACCGACGAGCCCCTCGCCATCGTCGGCATGGCGTGCCGGTTCCCCGGCGGCGTGCGCTCCCCCGACGACCTGTGGCGGCTGCTGGACGCCGGCGCCGACGGCATCACCGGCTTCCCGGCCGACCGCGGCTGGGACCCCGAGGCCCTCTACCACCCCGACCCGGACCACGCCCGCACCAGCTACGTGTGGGAGGGCGGGTTCGTGCACGACGCCGGCGACTTCGACGCGGCGTTCTTCGGCATCTCCCCGCGCGAGGCCGCGGCCACCGACCCGCAGCAGCGGCTGCTGCTGGAGACCGCGTGGGAGGCGGTGGAGCGGGCCGGCATCGACCCGCTGAGCCTGCGCGGCAGCCGCACCGGGGTGTTCGCCGGGCTCATCGCGCAGGAGTACACCTCCTCGCGGCACGAGACGGCGGAGGAGCTCGAGGGCTACTTCATGGCCGGCAACACGGCCAGCGTCGCCTCCGGCCGCATCGCCTACGTGCTCGGGCTGGAGGGCCCGGCCATCACCGTCGACACCGCCTGCTCGTCGTCGCTGGTCGCGCTGCACCTGGCCGGCCAGGCGCTGCGCCGCGGCGAGTGCGACCTGGCGCTGGCCGGCGGGGCCACCGTGATGGCCCAGCCCAGCGTGTTCGTCGAGTTCAGCCGGCAGCGGGGGCTGGCGCCGGACGCGCGGTGCAAGCCCTTCGGCGCGGGCGCGGACGGCACCGCGTTCGCCGAGGGGGCCGGGCTGGTCGTGGTCGAGCGGCTCAGCGACGCGCGGCGGCTCGGGCACCCCGTCCTCGCCGTTGTGCGCGGCTCGGCGGTCAACTCCGACGGCGCCTCCAACGGCCTCACCGCCCCCAACGGCCCCTCCCAGCAGCGGGTCATCCGCCAGGCCCTGGCCAACGCCGGCCTGCGCCCGTCCGACGTCGACGCCGTCGAGGCGCACGGCACCGGCACCACCCTCGGCGACCCGATCGAGGCGCAGGCCCTGCTGGCCACCTACGGGCAGGAGCGCGCCGAGCCGCTGTACCTGGGCTCCATCAAGTCGAACATCGGGCACAGCCAGGCCGCGGCCGGCATCGCCGGGGTCATGAAGATGGTGCTCGCGCTGCGGCACGCGCGCCTGCCGCGGACGCTTCGGGCCGAGGCGCCCAGCCCGCACGTCGACTGGACCGCCGGCCGCGTGGCGCTGCTCGCCGAGGCCGTCGACTGGCCCGATCCGGGCCGCCCCCGGCGGGCCGGGGTCTCCGCCTTCGGCATCAGCGGCACCAACGCGCACCTCATCCTGGAGCAGGCCCCGCCCGCGGACGCCGCACCGGAGCCGGTGCCGGGCCCGCCGGTGATCCCGTGGGTGCTGTCCGCCCGCGACTACGACGCCCTGCGCGAACAGGCCGACCGGCTGCGCGCGGCGGCCGCGCGGGCCGACCCGCTCGACGTCGCCTTCTCGCTGGTGCACCACCGGTCCGCCTTCGCCCGCCGCGCGGTGGTGCTGGGCACGGACCGCGACGAGCTGCTGGCCGGGCTCTCCGGCGCCGGCGGCGGCGCGGTCGCCGAGCCGGGGCGGCTGGCGGTGCTGTTCACGGGGCAGGGCAGCCAGCGGCCGGGGATGGGCCGGGAGCTGTACGCCCACCACCCCGCCTTCGCCGCCGCCCACGACGAGGTCTGCGCCCGCCTCGACGTGGACGTCAGGGCCATCCCCGACGACGAGCTGCACCTGACCGGCAACGCCCAGGCGGCGCTGTTCGCGCTGCAGGTCGCGCTGTTCCGGCTGGTGGAGTCGTTCGGCGTGCGCCCGGACCTGCTCCTCGGCCACTCCGTCGGCGAGCTGGCCGCCGCGCACCTGGCCGGCGCGATGTCGCTGGACGACGCCTGCCGGCTGGTGAGCGCGCGGGGCCGGCTGATGCAGCGGCTGCCGGCCGGGGGCGCGATGGTCGCCCTGGAGGGCACCGAGGAGGACGTGCGGCCGTACCTGGGCGAGAAGGTCGCCCTCGCCGCGGTCAACGGGCCGCGCGCGGTCGTCGTCTCCGGCGACGAGGACGCGGTGCTGGCCCTCGCCGAAGGGTGGCCCGGGCGGACCCGGCGGCTGCGGGTCAGCCACGCCTTCCACTCCCACCGCATGGACGGCATGCTGGCCGACTTCCGCAAGGTCGCCGAGGGCCTCGCCTACCACCCGCCCGCGATCCCCGTCGTGTCGAACGTGACCGGACGGCCGGTCGAGGAGTTCTCCGCCGACTACTGGGTGCGCCAGGTGCGCGAGCCGGTGCGCTTCCTCGACGGGGTGCGGCACCTGCACGCCGAGGACGCGCGGCTGTACCTGGAGCTGGGGCCGGACGCGGTGCTGTCGGCGCTCGGGCGGGACTGCGTCGACGGCGCGGCCTTCGTGCCGGCGCTGCGGGCCGACCGGCCGGAGACGCGCACGCTGCTGACCGCCCTCGGGGAGCTCTTCCGCGCCGGGGTACCCGTCGACTGGGCCCCGGCGGTGCGCGGCGGGCGGGCGGTGGAGCTGCCGACGTACGCCTTCCAGCGCAAGCGCTTCTGGCTCACCGCCGCCGGCCGCCCCGACGCCGCCGGGCTCGGCCTCGACGCCGCCGCCCACCCGCTGCTCGGCGCCGCGCTCGACAACGCGGCCCGCGACGAGGTGGTGCTCACCGGGCGGCTCGGCCGGCGGGAGCAGCCGTGGCTGGCCGACCACACCGTCGGCGGCACCACGCTGCTGCCCGCGACCGCGTTCGTGGAGCTGGCCCTGGCCGCGGGCCGCCGGACCGGCCTGGAGCGGATCGAGGAGCTCACCCTGGAGGCCCCGCTGGCCCTGCCGGCCCGCGGCGGCGTGCGGGTGCAGGTCACCGCCGGGCCGGACGGCATCGCCGTGCACTCCCGGGCCGACGAGGCCGCGGCCTGGACCCGGCACGCCACCGGCCGCCTCGGGCCGTGGGCCGAGCCTTCCGCCGGACCGTCCGCCCAGTGGCCGCCGCCCGGCGCCGAGCCGGTGCCCGTCGAGGACCTCTACGACCGGATGGCGGACGGCGGCTTCGGCTACGGCCCGGCGTTCCGCGGGGTGCGGGCGGCCTGGCGGCACGGCGAGGACGTCTACGCCGAGGTCGTCCTGCCCGACGGGCTCGACGCGGCCGGCTACGGCATCCACCCGGCCCTGCTCGACGCGGCCCTGCACCCGGTCGCCCTGCTCGGGTCCGGGCCGTCCTCGTTGCGGCTCCCCTTCGCCTGGACGGGCGTCGCGTGGCACGGCGGCGGCGCCACCGCCCTGCGGGTCCGGCTGTCCCCGCGCGGCGGGGAGTCCCTGAGCCTCGCCGTCGCCGACGAGACCGGCGCCCCGGTGCTGAGCGTCGAGTCCGTCCTGCTGCGGCCGGTCTCCCCCGGGCGGCTGGCCGCCGCCCGCACCGCCGCGATGTACGTCCTGAACTGGGTCGAGGCCCCCGCCTCGGGCCACGCCGCCGACGTGACCGTGGTGCGGCCGGGCACCCCGCACGAGGCCCTGGCGCAGGCCCAGGCCTGGTTGGCCGGCGACCGGGAGGGCCGCCTGGCCTTCGTGACCCGGGGCGCGCAGACGGACATGGCGCAGGCCGCCGTCTGGGGGCTGATCCGCTCGGCCCAGTCGGAGCACCCGGGCCGGTTCGTCCTGGCCGATCTCGATGCGAACGCCCCCTTGCCGGACACCGCCCCCTTGCCGGACACCGCCTCCTTGCCTGACACCGACGAGCCGCAGTTCCGGCTTCGGGGCGGGCGTCTCCTGGTGCCCCGCCTGGCCCCGGCCGGGCCCTCGGAAGGCTCGACGCCCCTGGACCCGGACGGAACGGTCCTGATCGTGGGCGGCACGGGCGCGCTGGGCACCCTGCTCGCCCGGCACCTGGTCGACCGGCACGGGATGCGGCACGTGCTGCTCGCCAGCCGCAGCGGCAAGGCGCCGGACCTCGGGCCCGAGATCACCGCGGCCGCCTGCGACGCCGCCGACCGCGACGCCCTCGCCGGGCTGCTGGCCACGGTGCGACGTCCGCTCACCGCGGTCATCCACCTGGCCGCCGTGCTCGACGACGGGATCGTGACCGCGCTGACGCCCGAGCGCCTCGACGCCGTGCTGCGCCCGAAGGTCGAGGCCGCCCGGAACCTGCACGAGCTGACGCACGACCTGCGCGCGTTCGTGCTGTACTCCTCCCTCGCCGGCACGGTCGGCAGCCCCGGGCAGGCGAGCTACGCGGCGGCCAACGCGGCGCTGGACGCCCTGGCCGCGCACCGGCGCGCGCTCGGCCTGCCCGCCACCGCGCTCGCCTGGGGCGCCTGGGCGAGCGGGGGCCTCGCCGCCGAGCTGAGCAACGCCGACCGGGCCCGGCTGCGCCGCGGCGGGCTCGTCCCGCTGGACCCCGAGGAGGGCCTCGCGCTCTTCGACGCGGCGCTGGCCGACCCGCGCCCGGCGCTCGTACCGGCCCGGCTGGACCTCGCCGCCCTGCGCGCCCAGGCCGACGCCGGGACGCTCAACCCGGTGCTGCGCGGCCTGGTCCGGCCCGGCCGCCGCCCGGCCGCCGGGAGCCCGAGCCTGGCCCGGCGCCTCGCCGGGCTGTCCGGTCCGGAGGCCGACCGGCTGGTCGCCGACCTCATCCGCGGGCACGTGGCCGTGGTGCTCGGCCACGCCGGCGCCGGCGCGGTCGACCCCGAGCGACCCTTCACCGAGCTGGGCATGGACTCCCTCGCCGCGGTCGAGCTGCGCGACCGGCTCACCGCCGCGACCGGGCTGCGGCTGCCGGCCACCCTGGTCTTCGACTACCCGACGCCGGCCGCGCTGGCCGGCTACGTGCGCGAGCACGTCGCCGCCGAGGCGCCCGGCGGTGCGGCCGAGCTCATGGCCGAGCTGGACCGGCTGGAGGCCGCGCTGGCGAGGGCGAGCGTCGCCGGCGGCGGCCGGGCCGAGGTCGGGCGGCGCCTGCGGGCCGTGCTGGCGGCCTGGGACGAGCCGGCCGCCGCGGCGCAGGACGACGTCGAGGCGCGCATCCAGGAGTCCAGCGCCGACGAGATCTTCGCCTTCATCGACCAGCAGCTGGGCCGCGGCGGGGAGGAGACCCGATGAGCGAGGAGAAGCTGACCGAGTACCTCAAGTGGGTCACCACCGACCTGCACAAGACCCGCCACCGCCTGCAGGAGGTGGAGGACCAGGCCCGGGAGCCGATCGCCATCGTCGGCATGGCCTGCCGCTACCCGGGCGGGGTCGCCACCCCCGAGCAGCTGTGGGACCTCGTCGCCGCCGGCACCGACGCGGTCACCGGCTTCCCGCAGCGGCGCGGCTGGAACGCCGAGGCCCTCTACGACCCCGATCCCGAGCGGCTCGGCGCCACCTACTGCCGCGAGGGCGGCTTCCTGCACGACGCCGACGAGTTCGACGCCGGCTTCTTCGGGATGAGCCCGCGCGAGGCCCTCGCCACCGACCCGCAGCAGCGGATCCTGCTGGAGATCGCCTGGGAGGCGGTGGAGCGGGCCGGCATCGACCCGCTGAGCCTGCGCGGCAGCCCGACCGGGGTGTTCGTGGGGCTGATGTACACCGACTACGCCGCCCGCCTGCGCCACATCCCCGAGGAGCTGGAGGGCTTCCTCGGCAGCGGCAGCGCCGGCAGCGTGGCCTCCGGGCGGGTCGCCTACGCGCTCGGCCTGGAAGGCCCGGTGCTGACCGTGGACACCGCCTGCTCGTCGTCGCTCGTCGCGCTGCACCAGGCGGCCCAGGCGCTGCGCCGCGGCGAGTGCTCGCTCGCGCTGGCCGGCGGGGTCACGGTGCTGTCCACCCCGGCGGTGTACATCGAGTTCAGCCGCCAGCGCGGGCTGGCACCCGACGGGCGCTGCAAGTCCTTCGCCGCCGCGGCGGACGGCACCGGCTGGGCCGAGGGGGCCGGCATGGTGCTCGTCGAGCGCCTACGCGACGCGCGGCGGCTCGGCCACCCGGTGCTCGCCGTCATCCGCGGCTCCGCGGTCAACTCCGACGGCGCCTCCAACGGCCTGACCGCCCCCAACGGCCCCTCCCAGCAGCGGGTCATCCGGGCCGCCCTGGACGGCGCGGGGCTGCGCCCGAGCGACGTCGACGCCGTCGAGGCCCACGGCACCGGCACCACCCTCGGCGACCCCATCGAGGCCCAGGCCCTCCTGGCCACCTACGGCCAGCGCTCGGGCAACGAACCCCTCCGGCTCGGCTCGCTCAAGTCCAACCTCGGACACACGCAGGCCGCCGCCGGCGTCGGCGGCGTCATCAAGATGGTCATGGCGCTGCGCCACGAGAGCCTGCCGCCGACCCTGCACGTCGACGCGCCCACCCCGCACGTCGACTGGGCCGCGGGCGACGTGCGGCTGCTCACCGAGGCCGTGCCGTGGCCGGCCGGCGAGCGGGTCCGGCGGGCCGGCGTCTCGTCGTTCGGCATCAGCGGCACCAACGCCCACCTGGTGCTGGAGGAGGCCCCGCCGCCGGAGGCGCCCGAGCCGCCCGCGGACGCGAGGCCGCCGGTGCTCGCGTGGGTGCTCTCGGCCCGCGACGTTGGCGCGCTGCGCGAGCAGGCGGCCCGGCTGGACGCAGCGGTGGCCGGCGAGGATCCGGTCGACGTCGGGCATGCGCTGGCCACCACCCGGTCCGCGCTCGAGCAGCGGGCGGTGGTCCTCGGCGACGGCCGCGACGGGCTGCGGGCCGGGCTGCGGGCGCTGTCGCGCGGCGAGCCGTCGCCCGACGTCGTGCAGGGAAGCGTCCAGCGGGGCGGGCTGACCGCGTTCCTGTTCACCGGCCAGGGCAGCCAGCGGCCGGGCATGGGCCGCCGGCTGGCCGCCGCCCACCCCGCGTTCGCCGACGCCCTCGACGAGACGCTGGCCCTCCTCGACCCGCGGGTGCGGGAGGCGATGGACACGGAGGCGGTGCACCGGACCGAGTTCGCGCAGCCCGCGCTGTTTGCCGTCGAGGTCGCGCTGTTCCGGCTGCTGACCGGCTGGGGGCTGCGGCCCGACCTGCTCATCGGGCACTCCGTCGGCGAGCTGGCCGCCGCCTGCGCCGCCGGGGTGCTGTCGCTGCCGGACGCGTGCGCGCTGGTGACCGCCCGGGGCCGGCTCATGCAGGGGGTCGAGCGCGAGGGGGCGATGGTGTCGATCCGCGCCGCCGAGGCGGAGGTCGCCGAGAGCCTGATCCCCTTCGCCGGCCGGGTCGGGATCGCGGCCGTCAACGGGCCCGAGTCGACCGTCGTGTCCGGGGACGCCGACGCCGTCGCCGAGGTCGCGGCGCTGTGGTCGGAGCGGGGACGGCGGGCGCGGCGGCTGCGGGTCAGCCACGCGTTCCACTCGCCGCACATGGACGAGGTCCTCGACGAGTTCCGGCGGGTCGCGGGCGGGTTGACGTACAACTCCCCGGAAATCCCGATCGTGGCCAATCTGACCGGGCAGCCCGGCCGGCTCGACGACCCGGAGGCGTGGGTCCGGCACGTCCGCGGCACGGTCCGGTTCCACGACGGGATGCGCTTCCTCGCCGGGCAGGGGGTCACGCGGTACGTCGAACTCGGCCCCGACGGCGTGCTGTGCGCGATGGGCCGCGACTGCCTCGCCGGGACCGAAGCCCGGACGGCCCTGCTGGTGCCGGCGCTGCGGGCGGACCGCCCCGAGCCCGTCGCGGTGCTCGCCGCCGTCGCGCAGGCCCACGCGCACGGCGCCACGGTCGACTGGCCAGCGGTCCTCGGCGGCGGCCCGCGCCGGCCGGTCGCCCTGCCCACGTACCCGTTCCAGCACCGCCGCTTCTGGCTGGAAGACTCCGGGCCCGCGGATGACGACACCCGCCTCTGGGACGCCGTCGAGCAGGGCGACCTCCCCGCCGTCGGCGCGCTGCTGGACCTCACCGGCGAGCCGGGCCTGGCGGGGGTCGTGCGAGCTCTGGCCGGCTGGCGGCGGCAGCGGCGCTGGTTCCACCGGATCGACTGGGTGCCGGCCACCGCCCCGGCCGGCGCGGCGCTCGCGGGCGCCTGGCTGGTGCTGGCGGGCGAGGACGACCGCGAGGACGCCGAGACGCTGCGCCGGGTCCTGGCCGGGCGCGGGGCCGGCGAGAGCGAGGCGCCGGCCGGGGTGATCGTGCTGCTGCCACGCGGCGAGGGGCTCGCGCCCGGACGGGCCGGCACCGGGGCCGCGCTGGCGGCCGCGCTGGACGCGCTGGAGCGCCACGGCGGGGTGCCGCTGTGGCTGTGCACCCGGGGCGCGGTCGCGGCCGGGCCCGCCGACCCGCCCGCCGGGCCCGTCCAGGCCCAGGTTTGGGGGCTCGGCCGCGTGGGCCTGGCCGACCTGCCGCCCGCTTTGGACAGCACCGCCGCCGAGCGGCTCGCCGATGCGGTGGCCGCGGGCGAGGACCGCATCGCGATCCGGGGAGGGGCGGCGCTCGTGCGGCGGCTGCTGCCCGCGGCGGCCGGCGAGGCGACCTGGCGGCCGAAGGGCACCGCGCTCGTCGTCGGCGAGGGCGTCCTGGCCGACGCGGCCGCGGCCTGGCTGGCGGGCAACGGCGCCGAGGAGGTCATCCGCGGCCTCGAACCCGGCTCCCCGCTGATGATCACACCCGCCGCCGACGCCGCCTCCCCGCCGGGCATCGCACCCGCCACCGACGCCGCCTCCGACTCCGCCTCCCCGCCGGGCATCGCACCCGCCACCGACGCCGCCTCCGACTCCGCCTCCCCGGCGGGGATCGCACTCGCCGCCGCCGAGGCCGGCTTCCCGTCGGTGATCGTGCTGGCCGCCGAGGCCGGGGGCGAGGTCGGGGCGCCCGACGCCGAGCGGATCGAGGCCGGCCTGGCCGAGGCGGCGACGCGGGCCGAGGCCGTCCGGGAGCTCGTGCGCGAGCTGCGGGTCCCGCTCATCGTGCTGTCCTCAGCGGCCGGAGTAGTGCCCGCGCCCGGGCTCGCCAACGTCGGCCCGGCCCACGCCTACCTCGACGCGTTCGCGCGCCGGATGCGGGCCGAGGGGCACGCCGTGACCTCGGCGGCGGGCGGCCCATGGCTCGGCGAGGCAACCCCCGTGGCGACCCGGCTGGTCGAGCACGGGCTGCGGCCGGTCGACCCGCGACCGGCCATCGCCGGGCTGGCCCGGCACGAGGTCCCGCTGTTCGTGGCCGACCTCCAGCCGGAGGCGCCGCGGGACGCGGCAGCGGACGCCGGGGCGGACGCGGCCTGGCGCGACCGGTTCGCCGCGGCCGCGCCCGGGGAGCGCGAGGGGCTGCTGCTGGAGCTGATCCTGCGCCACTCGGCGGCCGCGCTCGGGCACGCCGACCCGGCCGCGATCGACCCCGGGCGCAACTTCATGGAGCTGGGCTTCACGTCGTACGTGGCGCTGGAGCTCTACAACCGGATGGCCGCGGCGACCGGGCGGGACGACATCCCGCCGTCGGCGATCTACGACCAGCCCACGCCGTCGGCGTTGGCGCGATTCCTGAAGGAGAAGACCGATGAGTGACCCAGTCGTCATCGCCGGGGGTGGGCCCGCGGGGATGCTGCTGGCCTGCGAGCTGGGGCTCGCCGGGGTGGACACCGTCGTGCTGGAACGCGACACGGAGATCTGCACCGACGAGACGTCGAAGGCGCACGCGCTGCACGCGCGGGCGGTCGAGGCGCTGGACCTGCGCGGGCTCATGGAGGAGATCCGCAATGAGAAGTACCCGATCTGGCCGATGATCCACTACGCCAACTTCTGGCTCGACCTCAGCGAGATCCTCGACGAGGAGTACTCGCTGCTCGCCCCGCAGGCCAAGACCCAGCGCGTGCTCGAGGACCGGGCGGTCGAGCTGGGCGTCGACGTGCGGCGCGGGCACCGGCTCGTCGGGCTCGCGCAGGACGAGGACGGCGTGACGGTCACGGTGCTGGGCGGCGACGGGGAGTACACCCTGCGCGGCTCCTATCTCGTGGGCTGCGACGGCGCGCACAGCACCGTGCGGGAGCTGGCCGGCTTCTCCGCCCCGGCCGCCGGCATGAGCTGGTACGCGGTCTTCGCCGACTTCGACGCGTTCGAGACCGAGTTCGAGTCGCCGACCTATCCGGAGGGGATCGTCGCGGTGGTACCGCACCCCAGCGGCCCGGTCCGGATGATGACCATGGAGTTCGGGGCCGAGGCGCCGGGCGACGACGTCCCGGTGACGGTCGAGGAGCTGCGGGCCCGGGCCGCGCACATCACCGGGCAGGAGTTCGACACGCCGCAGCCGCGCTGGATGGGCCGGGCGGGCAACGTGACCCGGCTGGCCGAGCGCTACCGCGTCGGGCGCGTCCTGCTCGCCGGCGACGCCGCCCACGTGCACTACTTCGGGGCCGGGCACGGGCTCAACACCAGCATGCAGGACGCGATGAACCTGGGCTGGAAGCTCGCCGGGGTGGTGCATGGCTGGGCGCCCGGGCACCTGTTGGACACCTACCACAAGGAGCGGCACCCGGTCGGCGAACGGGCCTGCGTCAGCTCGCAGGCGCAGCTGGCGTTGCAGTACCCGCCGGACCGGGTCGAGCCGCTGCGCGAGATCTTCGGCGAGCTGGTGAAGTTCCCGGACGTCAACAAATACCTCGTTCGGGTGGTGACCGACGTGGCCTACCCGTTCAAGTATTTGGGGCGGCGCCGGGCCGACGCGCACCCGCTGCAGGGTCGGCCGGTCCCCCACGTGAGCGTCGAGACCGCCGCCGGGCCGGTCGAGGTGGCCTCGACCCTGCACACCGGGCGCGGGGTCGTGCTGGACCTCACCGGCGGGAAGGCCCCGTTCGGCGACCTCTCGGGCTGGGCCGGCCGCGTGGACGTCGTCACCGCCCGGCCCTCGGACGAGCTCGGCGCCGCCGTCGTTCTCGTCCGCCCGGACGGCTTCGTCGCCTGGGCGGACGCGACCGGCGACGACGCCGAGGGGCTCCGCCTCGCCATCACACATTGGTTCGGTACCGCTGAGAAGGAGATCGCATGAGCGTCGACGGCAACTGGGACCTGGAGATCGACAGCCCCCGGGGCAAGCAGCAGGTGCGGCTGGCGGTGCGGGCCGAGGGCGGCCGCCTCACCGGCACGATGAGCAACCCCGAGGCCGACATCAGCACGGACCTGCTCGACGGCACCATCGACGGCGACGACCTGGCCTGGAAGGTCAAGATGAAGATGTTCCCGGTGACCCTGACCTTCACCATGACCGTCGACGAGGACACCATGGAAGGCAAGGTCAAGGCCGGGATGTTCGGCAAGTTCGACACCTCCGGGCAGCGCGTTCCGAGTTAGTCGCGCTTTAGCCGGGCTGCCGAGAATCGGGCCATGACCGCGCCGAGCGTCTATCTCCGATCGATCGGCACCGCCCTGCCCGGGCCGCCCGTCGACAACGCCGCCCTGGCCGCCCGCTTCGGCCTCAACCGGCTGTGGGAGCAGTGGGTCGACACGTTCGTGGGCACGAAGGCCCGGCACCTCGCCGTCGACCTCGCGACCGGCGAGGTCCGCTACAGCCTGGCGGACCTCGCCGAGACCGCGGGCCGCCGGGCCCTGGCCAACGCCGGGCTCACCGCGGCCGACGTGGACCTCGTGGTCATGGGCACCGCGATGCCCGACGCACTGATGCCGGCGACGGTGAACGTGGTCGCCGACCGGCTCGGCATCGACCAGGTCCCGGCCTACCAGCTGCAGTCCGGCTGCACCGGCGCGTTCCAGGCCCTCGACGTGGCCCACCAGATGCTGCTGACCGGCCGGCACCACACCGCGCTGGTGCTCGGTGGCGACGTGTGCGCCAAGCACTTCGACATGACCCGCAACCCGGCCGACCTGCCGCCCGGCGAGCAGGTCAACGGCGTGCTGTTCGGCGACGGGGCCGGGGCCGTGGTGCTCAGCTCGCGGGCGGCCCCGGGCGCCGCGCGGGTCCGCCACGTCTTCGTCCGGCTCACCGGGCTGGGCCGCGCGCCTGGCCAGACCCTCGAGTGGTACGGCATGGCCGAGCGCGACTCGCCGAAGCCGCCCGCCGTCGAGGACTACAAGGCGATCGAGGAGTCGGTGCCGCGGATGGCCGCCGAGATCCTCGACGAGGTCCTCGACAACCTCGGCTGGAAGCGGGCCGACCTGGACTTCGTGCTGCCGCCGCAGCTGTCCGGCCGGATGACCGCCCGCATCGCCGAGGTCCTCGACGTCCCGGACGCGGTGGAGGTCAGCTGCGTCGCCGAGACCGGCAACAACGGCAACGCGCTGCCCTTCCTGCAGCTCGAACGGGCCCTGCCCCAGCTGTCCTACGGCGACCGCGCGGTGGCGATCGCCGTGGAGTCCAGCAAGTGGATCAAGGCTGGGCTCGCCCTCGAGGTCGTCTAACCGCGTCAGGTCGGGTGCTGCCCGAGCAGGTCGGTCAGGGCCTCGACCACGGGCGCCAGGCCCGGCAGCCGGTCCGGCACGTTGGTGGTGAACGTGCGGCGCCGGAGGGTGATGTCGTACTGGTAGTAGTCGCGCACCTGGTCGTCCATGAGCCGCGGCGGCCAGGCGTCGACCTCGGCCGCGTCCAGCCGGGCCTTCAGGTCGGCCAGGCGCCCGGCCGGCAGGCGGTCCCGGTCCCGGCCGCCGACGCGCACGCCGCCGTCGTCGCCGACCGAGACGGTTTGCACGACCCCGCGCAGGCCGCCCGACCGGGTCATGGTGACCAGCTCGCCGCCGCCGGCCCGCCGCCAGAGCGCGTATCCGCCGGCGGCGGCGACCGCCGCGAGCACGCACCCCGCGATGAGCAGGCGGCGGACCATCTACGACGTGATTTCGGGCGCGTCCCAGGCCCACACCCGTCGCGCCGAGCGCTGGGCGAGCGACTGCGGGGTGAGCCGGAGCAGGAACGTGGTCAGCGCGTAGGGCATGCCGGCGGTCGACATGGTGATGTCGCACTTGCGCCGGGCCTCGCGCTGGATCTTGTGGGTCCGCGGCAGGCGGCGCGCGTTGTACCCGGCCAGCGCCGCGTCCAGGTCGCCCGCCCCGCCGACCGCGGCCGCGAGCTCGACCGCGTCCTCGATCGCCTGGCAGGCGCCCTGCCCGAGGTCCGGGGCCATCGCGTGGGCGGCGTCGCCGAGCAGCGCGACGCGGCCCTTGACGTAGGCGGGCAGCGGGTCGAGGTCGTGGATGTCGTGGCGCAGCACGTGGTCCGGGCGGGTGGCGACGAGCACCTTGGGGATCGGGTCGTGCCAGTCCTCGGTGCGCTCCCGCACCACGGCGTGCTCGCTGGGCGAGGGCCTGGACGGCTCCTCGGCGCGGGCCCCGAGCGCCCAGTAGAGGCGGTCGCCGCGCAACGGGTGGATGAGGAAGTAGCAGCCGCGGCCGATGGTGACGCTGCCCTCGATCGGGCCGGTGGAGCCGGGCTCGGTGACGCCGCGCCAGACCGTGCAGTGGCGGAAGGGCGGCTCCGGGGCCTCGGGCCAGCCCTGCCGGCGCAGGGCGCTGTGCACGCCGTCGGCGCCGACGATCAGGTCGGCGGCCAGGCTTCCGCCCTTGTAGTGCACCTCGGCGCCGTTCACCCCGACGACTTCCGCGTCCAGGCGGACCACTTCGGGCGGCAGCGCGGACTGGAGTACCTCGTGCAGGTCCGCCCGGTGCAGCGCGGCGACCGGGGTGTCCTTGCCGGGCCGGTAGCGCATGAGGTACCGGCCGTCGGGGGTACGCAGGTTGGCCGTGGCGCCGGACGGGTGGGTGACGGACCGGACCCGCTCGCCGACGCCGAGCGCGTCGAGGGCCTCGAGGGCGTTCGGCGCCAGGGACAGGCCGGAGCCCACCTCGCCCAGCGCCTTCTCGCGCTCGAGGACCGTCACCGACCAGCCGGCCAGGCGGAGGCCGATGGCGGCGGCGAGCCCGCCGATGCCGCCACCGACAACTACCGCTTTCCTGCCGTCGCTCATTTAGCTGACGTCCCGGCGCCGGAAGCCGGCGAGGCCGGCCGCGGCGAGGACGATCGCGATGACCACCAGGACCGTCACCGGCAGCGCCTGGAACTCGCCGCCCGGCAGCCGGGGCAGGTGGGTGAACGGGGAGATGTCGCGCACGCCCTGGCTCAGGTCCAGCGCCGAGCCGAACTGGCCGAACAGCAGGGCCAGGCCGACCCCGGCCCAGCTCACCGCGACCAGCCGCGGCGCGAGGCCGAACAGCGCCACGGCGATGCCGGCGAGCACCCAGACCGCGGGCAGCTGGACCAGCGCGGCGCCGAGGATCCGGCCGGTCTGGCCGCCGACGTCGCCGACCCGGGCGCCGTGCACCAGGCCCATGGTCAGGCCGGCCGCGGCCAGCGGCACGGCCGCACCGATGAACGCGAAGGCGAGGTGGCCGGCCATCCAGCCGCCGCGGGTGACCGACCCGGCGAGCAGCGGCTCGATCCGGTGGTCGTTCTCCTCGGCGCGCAGCCGCAGCGCGGAGGAGACCGCGTAGGCGGCGGCCGCCAGCCCGAGCAGGGCGATCATCGCGGCCAGGAACGCGTCCACGAGCGCCGTGCGGCCGCCCATCTTCTCCAGGGCGTCCTGCACCTTGGCGCTGCCGTTGACCACCTTGCCGACGTCCTTGGCGGCGCTGCCGATGACGACGCCGACCACCGCGAAGCCGAACGTCCAGCCCAGCAACGAGCCCCGCTGCAGGCGCCAGGCCAGGGCGAAGGTGCCCATCCGCTCGCCCGTGGCCGAGCCCGGCCGGTCGGCGAGCAGGCCCGCGCCCATGTCCCGGCGGGCCGAGAGCGTCCAGGCGGCCAGGGCGAGGACCACCGCGGCGGCGAGCATCAGCAGCAGTACCCACCAGCGCTCCGTGGCGAACGGCCGCAGCTGCTGGCCCCAGCCGATCGGGGAGAGCCAGCTCAGCCAGTGCGCGCCGCCGTCGCCGGAGGCGTCGCCGAGGCCGCGGAGGATGAAGAACCCGCCGAGCAGGGCGATGGAGATGCCGTTCGCGCTGCGCGAGGAGGTGGTGAGCTGGGCGACGACGGCGGCGATCGCGGCGAAGACCAGGCCGCAGAGGGCCAGGCCGAGGCCGAGGGCGAGCGCGCCGGTCGGGTCCTGCTCTCGGGCCTTCAGGCCGAGCGTGCAGATCAGCGCGATCAGCAGGTCGGCGATGACCGCCATCACGAACGCGGCGGCCAGCGGCGCCTGCCGCCCCACCGCACCGGCGCCGAGCAGCTCCCGGCGGCCGGCCTGCTCCTCGGCCCGGGTGTGCCGGATGATGAGCAGGATGTTCATGAGGCCGGTCAGCGCGGCCCCGATCGCGCCGATGCGCATGGCGGTGAGGCCGCCGATGGTGTCCGGCGAGAAGGCGTGGCCGTACAGCGCCGCGGTCGCCGGGTTGGACTCCAGGCCGGACGCGTAGTCGATGCGGGACTGGACCGTCGGGTACAGCTTGGTGAGGCTGCCGGCGAGCGCGCTGGGTATGCCGCCGAGGATGAGGACCCAGATGGGCAGGCTGATCCGGTCCCGCCGCAGCGCCAGCCGGACCAGGGGCCAGGTGCCGACGTAGTTCACGAGCGCACCGCCTGCGGCTCCGGGCGGTCCTGCGCGGTGCTGTAGTACCGCAGGAACAGCTCCTCGAGCGTGGGCGCGGTGCTGCTGAGGCTGCGCAGCCCGGCGGCGGCGAGGCGGCCGACCGCGTCGGAGAGCTGGCCGTTGTCCGCCTGGAAGCGCACCGTGTTGCCCTCGACCGTGACGTCGTGCACGCCGGGCAGCGCGCCCAGCCCGTCCGGCACCGCGTCGACCTCGGCCACGACCGTGGTCCGCCCGAGGTGGCGCAGGCTGGACAGCGCGCCGCTCTCGACGGTCCGGCCGGAGCGGATGATGGTCACCTGCTCGCAGAGCGCCTCGACCTCGCTGAGGATGTGGCTGGACAGCAGCACCGTGCGGCCCTCGGCGGCGACCTCGGCGACGCACTGCCGGAAGATCTCCTCCATGAGCGGGTCCAGGCCGGACGTCGGCTCGTCGAGGATCAGCAGCTCGGCCTTGGAGGCGAAGGCGGCGACCAGGGCGACCTTCTGCCGGTTGCCCTTGGAGTAGGTGCGGGCCTTCTTGGTCGGGTCGAGCTCGTAGCGCTCCAGCAGCGACTTGCGCCGGTCGGGGTCGAGCCCGCTGCCGAGCCGGCCGAGCAGGTCGATGACCTCGCCGCCGGTCAGCTGCGGCCAGAGCGTCACGTCGCCCGGCACGTACGCGATGCGCCGGTGCAGCGCGGTGGCGTCCTTCCACGGATCGCCGCCGAGCAGGGAGACCGAGCCACCGTCGGCGCGCAACAGCCCGAGCAGGACCCGGATGGTGGTGGACTTGCCGGCCCCGTTGGGACCGAGGAAGCCGTGGACCTGTCCCGCCTCGACATTGAGGTTGAGTCCGTCCAGTGCCCGAGTTCGGCCGAACGACTTGATCAGGCCCTGCGCCGCGACCATCGTTGTCATAGTTCGGAAGGTACACTAGATTCACGAGATAGTGAAACTTAGATACCTCCAAAAGCGTGTAAACTCGACCGATCCTCAGAAGGGACTGGGCGGAGGAGGAACGTGAGCTCAGACGTGAGCCGGACGTCCGCGGCTGCCGCGGCACGTGACGAGACTGCGGTCTCGCGCTTCGTCGAGCGGTTCGCCTCCACCCTGGCTCAGGCGGGCTTCCCGCCGATGGCGGCCCGGGTGTTCGTCGCCCTGCTCGCCGCCGACTCCGGGAGCCTTACGTCCGCCGAGCTCTCCGAGCAGCTGCGGATCAGCTCGGCCGCCGTGTCCGGGGCGGTGCGGTTCCTCATCCAGGTCAACGTGGTGCTCCGCGAGCGGGAGCCGGGGTCGCGCCGGGACGTGTACCGCGTCTACGAACACGTCTGGCAAGAGGTCCTGACCCGCCGCATGCAGATCCTCGACTTCTGGAAAGAGAGCCTGCGGGCCGGCATCGACGCCGTGGGGCCGGCCACGCCCGCGGGGCGGCGGCTCTCCGAGACCCTCGACTTCTTCACGTTCCTGGACCAGGAGGTCCCCGAGATGATGGCCCGCTGGCGCGAACGCCAGTCGGGCGGGGCCGGACGCTAGCTCCTGCGCGAAGCGCCGGGGCACAGACGCCGCCGGTCCGCGACCACGGCCACGGCCGCGGACGCCAGTCGTTGCGCGCCAGCGCCCTACTTATCGGACGAAAAGGCCCCCGGGGCAATCCACCCCGGGGGCCGAAGAGCGACGGGTCAGGCCGGCTCGCCTACGCGCAGGACGGCGCGCTCGTCGTCGGACAGGGGTGGGGCGCTCAGGGCCGGGCGCCCCTTGGCCCGTCGCAGCGCCGTGACGACCTGCGGCGACTCCAGGCTGCTGATCGGCTCCGAGAGCGTGGTCACCTTGGTCGCGGCCGCGCTCACCGCCGGGTCGCGCAGCGCCGTCGCGCCGATCAGGTCGGAGAAGCTGCGGCGCTGGGCCTGCACGCCCGGGGAGAGCCTCGGGTCGTTCACCTCGGCCCGGCAGTTCGGGTAGCACAGGTCCTGGGACGCGGCCAGCAGCCAGGCGTCGTCGGCCCGGGCGCCCACCGCCCGCTGGATGCGCCCGGTGGCGCCGGCGGTCAGGCCCGCCTCGGCCAGGCCCTCGTCCAGCGCGGCGGCGCTGTGCGCGGCCACGCTCATGCCGTGGCCGTAGACCGGGTTGAACGCGGCCACCGCGTCGCCCAGGGCGACCAGGCCCTCCGGCCAGGCGGGCAGGCGTTCGTAGTACAGCCTCCGGTTGGCACTGCTGCGCGAGCCCTGCACCGCCGTCAGCGGCTCGGCCACGGCGATCAGATCGGCGATGAGGGGGTCGCGCATGCTGCGGGCGAACTCGGCGAAGCCGTCCTCATCGGTCGGGGGCTCGGCGCCGCGCGTGCCCGAGAGGGTGACGATCCAGCGGCCGTCCTCGATCGGGGCGAGGGAGGCGTTGCGGCCCGGGCGCGGGACGCGGTGGTCGGCCAGGACGTTCACCAGGGGGAAGGCCCGGGCGCCTTCCGGGGCGCGGAAGATGCGGGTGGCGTAGGCGATGCCCGCGTCGACCGTGTCCTGCTCGACCGGGGGCAGGCCCAGGGCGGACAGCCAGCGCTTCAGCTGGGAGCCGCGGCCGGTGGCGTCGACGACCAGATCGGCCTCGAGGTCCACGGTCTCGCCGGTCCCGGCACCGCGCACGCGCACACCGGCGATCCGGTTGGCGTCGCCCAGCGGACCGAGGGCCTCGGTGGACGGCATCGTGGCGACGTGCGGGTGGCGGCGCAGCACCTCGTCGCGCACCACCCAGTCGAGCATGGGGCGGCCGGCGCTGATGATGAACTGGGTCTGCGGGAAGCGGTGCTGCCAGCCGTACGCCGTCAGCCACACCACCTGCTCCGGCACCCCGATCCGGTGGGCACCCTCGGCCAGCAGACGGTCGGTGACGCCGGGCAGCAGCCGCTCGATGACCCGCGCGCCGCCGGACATCAGCAGATGCGCGTGGCGGGCCTGGGGCACGCCCTTGCGGAACTCCGGGCCGTCGGGCAGCTTGTCGCGGTCGACCACCGTGACGGCGTCGACGTGGCGGGCCAGGACCGCGGCCGCCAGCATGCCGGCCAGGCCGCCGCCCAGGACTACGGCGTGGGTTGTCACTGCGCTCCTCTCCAGGGCCGCGGGCGTGGGCGGGCCGATCGGGCCGCCCACGCCCGGAGGCGGGTTACAGGTTCTCGGCCAGCGCCTTGATCGCGTCGAGGTGCGAGTTGCTCTCCTCCAGGCCCAGGCGGGTCTTGTCGCCCTCGGGGGCCAGCGTGAAGCGGATCAGCCGCGAGTTGGCGTCGGTCGGCTCCTCGTCGGTGACCTTGCTGATGACGCGGTACGAGAAGACACGCAGCGGCTCGACCTCGATGATCCGCGCGTAGAGCTCCGAGCCCTGCTTGAACTTGAAGGTCATCAGGCCGCCCGGGGCGAGCTTGTCGATGTCGTGCTCGGCCTCGCCGAACCACTTGGCGATCAGGTTGACGTCGGTGAGGACCGACCAGACGTTCTCGACCGGGGCCTCGACGATGATGTCGCGTGCGTCGCTCATTGCTTTCCTCCCGCTGATTCAAGCCATTTCTCGACTACCGATGCAGTGTACTTGACATTCTCATTCATCAATATACTGAAATGATTTCCGGGCACCTCCACGGCGTCGTCGGGAATCGCCGTGCCGCCCGGGCCGAGGGACTCGGCAGCGCGCACGGACAGGGTCGGCACCGCCGGTGGCGGGGCGCCCAGGTCGAGGTTGAAGTAGCGGGCCCGGGCGGTGACCCAGGCGTCGTCGCCGTCCGCTCCGCCCTGCTCGATCAGCACCTTGTGCAGGGCGGCCAGCCAGTCCTGGTCGTGCCCGCCCCACGCCGGGGTGTCCAGCAGCACCACCCCGGCGGGGTCGAGGCGGCGGGCCACCAGGCGGGCCAGGTACCCGCCCGAGGAATGCCCCACGAGGACCGCCGCGGACGGGTCGAAATCCCGCCGTACCGCATCCGCCAAAACGTCGCCAAGGGCGTCGGCGTCCCGGGGCAGGGCCTCGCCCGCGGCGAATCCGGGAAGCTGCACCGTCCACACGTCACGGGCCCCGGAGAATTGCGCCGCGAAACGCGTGTAATGGTGCGCCGAGGGTTTCCACACGAACGACGGGAAGCACAGCAGCACGGGACGCGACGGGCCCTTGGCCAGCCGGACCCAGCGCGGGCGGACGGGCACCTCGGCGGCGGCGCGGAACTGCGGGCGGAACTCGGCCAGCCGGGTGGACAGCTCGTGCGCCTCGGCGAACCGGCCCTCGCGGCACGCCTCCACGAACATCGCGCCGAGCGTCCCGCCCCCGGCCTCGGCCGCAGCGCCGCCCGACTGTTCGAGGTGGGCGGCCAGTGCCCGTACCGTCGGGTGGTCGAACATCAGGGTCGGCGGCAGCTCGACTCCCGTCGCCGATTGGAGGCGCCGGCCCAGCTCGACGGCGGCGAGGGAGTCGAAGCCCAGCTCCAGGAACTCGCGGTCGGGGTCGACCTCGTCGGCGGAACCGTACTCGAGCACCCCGGCGACCTGGGCCCGCACGAACGCGAACAGATCGGTCGGGGCCTCGGGCAGCGAGGCCGCCGGTTCGGGCAGCGAGGCCGCCGGTTCGGGCAGCGAGGCCGCCGGTTCGGGCAGCGGACTGGACCCCGAGAAGGAGGCCGACAGCCAGTAGCGGCGGCGCTGGAAGGGGTACGTCGGCAGGTCGACCGGCGCCGGCTCGTGCCCGGCGAAGAGCTCCTTCCAGGCGACGGGCGCCCCCGCGGCCCACAGCCGGCCGGCGGCGCCGAGCGCGGTGGCCGCCTCCGGGCGCTCGGCCCGCTGCGCCGCCACGACCACGGCCTCGCCGTCCCCGGCCAGGCAGCGCTCGGCCATCGAGGCCAGCACCGCGGACGGCCCGACCTCCAGGAACGCGTCCGCGCCCCCGGCCCGCAGCGCGGCCACGGCGTCGGCGAAGCGCACCGGCCGGCGGACCTGGCGCACCCAGTACTCGGCGGTGCCCAGCTCGGCCGCGCCGACCGGCTGCCCGCTGGACCCGCTGACCAGCCGCAGCGCCGGCTCCCGCACCGAGATCTTCGCGGCCACCTCGGCGAACTCGGCGAGCATCGGCTCCATGAGCGGCGAGTGGAAGGCGTGGGAGACGCTCAGCCGGCGGATCTTGCGGCCGGCATCGGCGAAGCCCTGGACCACCTCCAGGACGGCGGCCTCCTCCCCCGACACCACGACCGAGTCGGGCGCGTTGAGCGCGGCGACACCGGCCCGGTCCTCGCGGCCCTCCAGCGCGGCGAGGACCTCGGCCTCGGTGGCGTTCACCGCGACCATCGCGCCGCCCTCGGGCAGGGCCTGCATGAGCCGCCCCCGGGCGGAGACCAGCGCGGCCGCGTCGGGCAGGGACAGCGCCCCGGCCACGTGGGCGGCGGCGATCTCGCCGACCGAGTGCCCGGCCACCGCCTCGAACCGCAGGCCCCACGCGGTCAGCAGCCGGAACAGGGCGACCTCGACGGCGAAGAGGGCCGGCTGCGCGAACTCCGTCCGGTGCACCGCTTCCGCGGCCATCGCCTCCCGCACCCGCGGGTCGAGGAGGGCCAGCACCTCGTCGAACGCCTCGGCGAAGAGGGGGAAGGCGGCGTACAACTCGCGGCCCATGCCCGGCCGCTGGGCGCCCTGGCCGGAGAAGAGCGCGGCCACCCGCCGCCCCTTTCCGGCCACGCCGGTGACGAGCCCGGCCACGCCGGTGACGAGCCCGGCCACGCCGGTGACGAGCCCGGCCACGCCGGTGACGAGCCCGGGCGCGCGCAGGCCGCTGAGCAGCGCGTCGGCGTCGGCGGCCACGACCACGGCCCGGTGCTCGAAGGCCGGGCGGGTGGTGGCCAGCGCGTGGCCGAGGTCCGTGAGGTCCGCACCGGCGGCAACGCGGCCGGCCAGGCGCCCGGCCAGGGCGCGCAGGGCCGGCTCGGTGCGGGCGGAGAACACGAACGGCAGCGGGCCGGCCGCCGGGGCCGCGGGGCGCGGGGTCGGCCGGTCGGCCGGCGCCTCCTCCAGCACGACGTGCGCGTTGGTGCCGCTGATCCCGAACGACGAGACCGCGGCCCGCCGCGGGCGGTCGCCCGCCGGCCACGGCTCCGCCTCGCTCAGCAGCCGGACCGCCCCGGCGGACCAGTCGATGTGCGGCGAGGGCGCGTCCACGTGCAGGGTCTTGGGCGCGAGCCCGTGCCGCATCGCCTCGATCATCTTGAGCACGCCGGCCACCCCGGCCGCGCCCTGGGTGTGCCCGAGGTTGGACTTGACGGAGCCGAGGCGGAACGGCTCCGTCCGGTCCTGGCCGTAGGTGGCCATGAGCGCGTGGGCCTCGATCGGGTCGCCGAGCGTGGTGCCGGTGCCGTGCGCCTCAATGACGTCCACGTCGGACGCCCGCAGGCCGGCGTTGGCCAGCGCCTGGCGGATCACGCGCTGCTGGGACGGGCCGTTCGGGGCGGTGAGGCCGTTGGAGGCGCCGTCGGAGTTGACCGCCGAGCCGCGGATCACGGCCAGGATGCGCCGGCCGTTGCGGCGGGCGTCGGCCAGCCGCTCCAGCAGCAGCACGCCCACGCCCTCGGAGAACCCGGCGCCGTCGGCCGCGGCCGCGAACGACTTGCACCGCCCGTCTCCGGCCAGCCCGCGCTGCCGGCTGAACTCCACGAAGACCGCCGGGTTGGACATCACGGTGACCCCGCCGGCCAGTGCCATGGTGCACTCGCCGGCTCGAATGGCCTGGACCGCCAGGTGTACCGCCACCAGCGACGACGAGCACGCGGTGTCCACGGTGAGGACGGGCCCCTCCAGGCCGAGCGTGTAGGCGACGCGGCCGGACACCACGCTGCTCGCGCTGCCGGTGCCCAGGTAGCCGGCGACGCTCGGCGGGACGTCGGTGAGCCGGGCGCCGTAGTCGTGGTACATCACCCCGGCGAAGACCCCGGTCCGGCTGCCGCGGACGCCGCGCGGGTCGATGCCGGCCCGCTCGAACGCCTCCCACGCGGCCTCCAGCAGCACCCGCTGCTGCGGGTCCATGGCCGGGGCCTCGCGCGGCGAGATGCCGAAGAACACCGGGTCGAAGCCGCCCGCGTCGGCGAGGAAGCCGCCCTCGAGGGTGATGTCGCCGTCCAGCGCCGCCAGGTCCCAGCCCCGGTCGTCCGGAAAGCCGCCGACCGCGTCGCCGCCGGTGCGCAGCAGCTCCCACAGGTCCTCGGGCGAGTTGACCCCGCCGGGGAACCGGCAGGCGGTCCCGATCACCGCGATCGGCTCGCCGCCGGCCGCGGTCAGCCGCCGGTTCTCCTTGCGCAGGCGCTCGTTCTCGGTCATCGCCGCGCGCAACGCCTCGACGACGCGGGCCTCGGTCGGACTCATTCCTGGCTCCACTCGTTCAGCGCCAGGCTGACGAGATCGTCCACGTCCATCGTGGCGATCTCGCTCGCCTCTTCCGGCTCCGGTTCGCCGGCCCCGGCCAGGCGCAGCAGCGGCTCCAGCAACCCGTGCTCGCGCAGCCGGTCCAGGGGGATCTCCGCGAGCAGGCGGCGGGTCTGCGCGTCCCCGTCGGGCTCGTCGCCGCCGAGCTGCTCGAAGATGTGCCCGGCCACCAGGGCCGGGGTCGGGAAGTCGAAGACCAGGCCGGCCGGCAGCCGCAGCCCGGTGGCGCCGCCCAGCCGGTTGCGCAGGGCGAGCGAGGTGAGCGAGTCGAAGCCCAGCTCGCCGAACGCGGTCTCGGGCGCGACCTCGGCGGCCGAGCCGTGGCCGAGGACGGCGGCGACGTGCCCGCGGACGAACTCGACCAGCTCGCGCCGGCGCTCGTCCGGGCCGAGGCCGCGCAGGCGGGCCTGCAGGCCGTCCGCTCCCCCGCCCGCGTCGGCGATGCGGCGCACGGGGGCGCGGACCAGGCCGCGCAGCACGCCCGGGAGCGGGCCGTTGGCGGCCACCGCGCGCAGCGCCGGCAGGTCGAAGCGGACCGGCACGAGGAGCGGGGCGCCGAAGGAGCCGACCCGGTCGAGGACGCTCAGGCCGTCTTCGGCGCTCAGCGGTACCGTGCTGCCCCGGTTCATCCGCCGCCGCTGCGCCTCGCCGAGGTGGCCGGTCAGCTCGCTGGCCTCCTCCCACAGGCCCCAGGCGAGCGAGACGGCGGGCAGCCCGGCCGCCCGCCGGTGGTGGGCCATCGCGTCCAGGAACGCGTTGGCGGCGGCGTAGTTGGCCTGGCCCGGGTTGCCGAGCACGCCGGCGACCGAGGAGAAGAGCACGAACGTCGACAGTGGACTGTCGCGGGTGGCCGCGTGGAGGTTGACCACGGCGTCGACCTTGGGCCGCAGCACGTGCTCGAGGCGCTGCGGGGTGAGCGAGCCGATGATGCCGTCGTCCATGGTGCCGGCGGTGTGGATCACGCCGGTGAGCCGGACGCCGTCCAGCGCGGCGTCGAGCTGGGCGCGGTCGGCGACGTCGGCGGCCACCACTGCCACCTCGGCGCCGGCCGCCTCGAGCTCGCCGGCCAGCGCGGCCGCGCCGGGTGCCTCGGGTCCGCGCCGGCTGAGCAGCAGCAGACTCCGCACGCCGCGCTCGTGGACGAGGTGCCGGGCCAGCAGCGCGCCCAGCGCGCCGGTGCCACCCGTGACGAGCACGGTGCCGTCGCCGAGGTCCGGCGGTTCGGTCGCGTCCGGTTCGGTCCGGACCAGGCGGGCCGCCAGGGGCGTGCCGTTGCGGATGGCCACCTGCGGCTCGTCGGTGTCGAGGATCGCGGGCAGCGTGGCCAGGGACTCGGGCGTGCCGTCGTGGTCGACCAGCAGGAACCGGTCCGGGTTCTCGGCCTGGGCGGCGCGCAGCAGGCCCCAGAGCGGGGCGGCGGCCAGGTCCGGCACGTCCTCGCCGGGGCCGGCCGCGACCGCGCCGCGGGTCACCACGACCAGCTTGGCGTCCGCGCAGCGCTCGTCGGCCAGCCAGCGCTGCACGGTGCCGAGCGCCGCCACCGCCGTGGCCCGCGCGGACGCCGCGAGGTCGTCGCCCGGCGCGCTGCTGACGTGCAGTCCCACGAACGGCGGCACGGGGTCGGGCAGCGCTTCCAGGTCGGGCAGGGGCCGCGGCGAGCCGAGGGCGATCGGGTGCCACTCGACGCGGAACAGCGAGCCGTCGCCGTTGGCCTGCCGCAGCTGCTCGGTGGAGACCGGGCGCAGGACGAGGGACTCGACGAGGGCGACCGGGCGGCCGGCGGCGTCGGCGACGTCCATGCGGACCGCGCCGTGTCGCTCGCCGGGAGCGCCGGACGGGGACAGCCGCACCCGCAGGGCGGTCGCGCCGGCCGCGAACAGCCGTACGCCGGTCCAGGCGAACGGAAGCCGCAGCCGCTCCTGGTCAGGTGCGTCGAGCAGGCCGATGGCGTGCTGGGCCGAGTCAAGCAGGGCGGGGTGCAGCCCGAAACGGGCCGCCTCGTCGCGGCGGTCCTCCGGGAGGGCGATCTCGGCGTAGACGTCGTCGCCGAGGCGCCACGCGGCGCGCAGGCCCTGGAAGACCGGGCCGTAGCCGTACCCGGACTCGAAGGTGTTGCGGTAGAAGCCGTCGAGCGGCACGGCCCGGGCGCCGGTCGGCGGCCACGGCGCGGGCGGGCCGCCGGGGGCGTCGGGCGCGCCGGGCGCCAGCTCGCCGACCGCGTGCCGGGTCCACCCGTCGTCCTCTTCCCGGCGCGAGTGGACGGTGAGCGCCCGCCGCCCGTCCCCGTCCGGCTCACCGATCCAGACCTGCAGCTGTACGGCACCCGCCCCGCCCAGCGTCAGCGGCGTCTCGAGGGTCAGCTCGGTCAGCTCAGCGCAGCCGGTCTCCTGGCCGGCCCGCAGCGCGAGCTCGACGAAGCCGGTGCCGGGCAGCAGCACGGTGTCGGCGACCGCGTGGTCGGCCAGCCACGGGTGGGTGCGCAGCGTCAGCCGCCCGGTCAGCAGGTACTCGTCCCGGTGCGCCACCGCGATGGCCGCCCCGAGCAGCGGGTGGCCCGCGCCGGCCAGCCCAGCGCCGGTCACGTCGGCGCCGCCCGCGCCGTTCTCCAGCCAGAAGCGGCGGCGCTGGAACGGGTACGCCGGCAGCTCCACCCGCTCGCCACCGCTCGCCGTGAGCCGGGCCCAGTCGACCGGCACGCCCCGGACGAACGCCTCGGCGAAGGAGGCCAGCAGCCGCGCCCGGCCCCCGTCGTCACGGCGCAGCGTCCCGGTGACGGCCGCGTCGACGCCCAGCGCCTCACAGGTCGCCTGCACCCCGCCGGTGAGCACCGGGTGCGGGCTGACCTCGACGAAGGCGCGGTGCCCGGCGCCGATCGCGCGGCGCACGGCGGCGTCGAAGCGCACGGTACGGCGGAGGTTGGCGAACCAGTACCCCGCGTCCATGCCGGCCGTGTCGAGCGGCTCGCCGTCGACGGACGAGATCAGCGCGACGTCCCCGGCCCGGGGTGCGAGCTCCTTGAGCGCGGCCAGCACGTCCTCGCGGATCGCGTCGACCTGCGCGGAGTGGGAGGCGTAGTCGACCGGGATGCGCTTGGCCCGAAGCCCCGCCGCCTCGCATCGGGCCAGCAGCTCGTCGAGCGCGTCGGCGTCGCCTGAGACCACGGTCGCCTCGGGCCCGTTGACGGCGGCCAGCGAGAGCCGCTCGCCCCAGGCGGCGATCCGCGCGGTGGCCGCGTCGGCCGGCTCGGGCAGGGACACCATGCCGCCCTTGCCGGACAGTGCGGTCAGCGCCCGGCTGCGCAGCGCCACCGCCCGCGCCCCGTCGGCCAGCGAGAGCCCGCCGGCCACGACCGCGGCGGCGATCTCGCCCTGCGAGTGCCCGACGACGGCCGCGGGCCGCACCCCGGCCTCCCGCCACACGTGGGCGAGGGAGACCATGACCGCCCACAGCGCGGGCTGGACCACGTCGACCCGGTCGAGCCCGGGCGCGCCGGGCCGCTGCCGCAGCACGTCGTCGAGCGACCAGTCCACGAAGGGCGCCAGGGCCGCGGCGCACTCCGCGATGCGGGCGGCGAAGCCGGGCTCGGCGTCGAGCAGCTCCGCGGCCATGGCGGGCCACTGGGAGCCCTGGCCGGGGAAGACCAGCACGGGGGCGAGCGGGCCGGCGGCGACGCCCTGCACGAGCTGGGCGGCCGGCTCGCCGGACGCGAGGGCGGCCAGGCCGGCCAGCAGCTCGTCCCGGCCGGCGGCGAGCACCACGGCCCGGTGGTCGAAGAGCGCCCGCCCGGCGGCGAGCGTCGGCGCGACCGCGGCCGGCGTCAGGTCCGGGTGGGCGAGCAGGTGGGCCCGCAGCTGGGCGGCCCGGTCCCGCAGCGCCGCCGCCGACCGCGCCGACAGCACGCACGGGGCGAGGCCCGCACGGGAGCCGCGCTCGGCAGCGGGGACCGACTCGAGAATGACGTGGGCGTTGGTGCCGCTCATGCCGAACGCGGAGACGGCGGCGCGGCGCGGCGCGTCGCCGACCGGCCACGGGCGCGCCTCCTGCAGCAGGCGCACCGCGCCGCTCGACCAGTCGACCTGCTCCGAGGGCCGCTCGGCGTGCAGGGTGCGGGGCAGCACGCCGTGGCGCAGCGCCTCGACCATCTTCATGACGCCCGCGATGCCGGCGGCGGCCTGGGTGTGCCCGATGTTCGACTTCACCGAGCCGAGCCACAGCGGGCGGTCCCGATCCCGGCCGTAGGTGGCCAGCAGCGCCTGGGCCTCGATCGGGTCGCCCAGCGCCGTGCCGGTGCCGTGCGCCTCGACGGCGTCGACCTGCTCGGCGTTGAGCCTGGCGTCGGCCAGCGCGGCCCGGATCACGTCCTGCTGGGCCGGCCCGCGCGGGGCGGTCAGGCCGTTGGAGGCGCCGTCCTGGTTCACCGCGGAGCCGCGCACGACGGCCAGCACGGGGTGCCCGGCCCGGCGGGCGTCGGCCAGCCGCTCGACGAGCATCATGGCGACGCCCTCGCCGAAGCCGAAGCCGTCCGCGTCGGCCGAGAACGGCTTGCACCGCCCGTCGCCGGCCAGGCCGCGCTGCCGGCTGAACTCGATGAACCCCGCCGGGGTGGGCAGGATCGTGGCCCCGCCGACCAGCGCGAGCGACGACTCGCCGAGGCGCAGCGAGCGGACCGCCAGGTGCAGCGCGACGAGCGACGAGGAGCAGGCGGTGTCGACGGTGACCGCCGGGCCCTCCAGGCCCAGGACGTAGGAGATCCGTCCGGAGGCGACGCTGGCCGAGACGCCGGTGCCGACATACCCCTCCACCCCCTCCGGCAGGTCGTCCAGGCCGGCGCCGTACCCGGAGGCCAGCGCGCCGACGAACACCCCGGTCCGGCTGCCCTTCACGCCGGCCGGGTCGATGCCGGCGTGCTCGAAGGCCTCCCAGGCGGTCTCCAGCAGGAGGCGCTGCTGCGGGTCCATGGCCAGGGCCTCGCGCGGGGAGATGCCGAAGAACGCGTTGTCGAACTCGCTGGCGTCGTAGAGGAAGCCGCCCTCGCGGGTGTAGACCGAGCCGGGACGGTCGGGGTCGGGGTCGTACAGCGCCTCCAGGTCCCAGCCTCGGTCCTCGGGGAAGCCGCCGATGGCGTCGCGGCCGGCGGACACCAGCGCCCACAGGTCGGCGGCGGAGCGCACCCCGCCCGGGAAGCGGCAGGCCATGCCGACGACGGCGATCGGCTCGGCGCCGGCCGACTCCAGGTCGAGCATCCGCTGCCTGGTCTCGGCCAGCTCTACCGTGACCAGCCGCAGGTACTCGCGCAGCTCCTGCTCAGTGGCCATCGCCGGTCCCCCCGCGGCGTCCAACGGTTCCCACGTCACGACCTCCCGAGCTGGGTGCGGATGAAGGCGAACATCTCGTCGTCGCTGGCGTCCTGCAGGCGCTCGGAGACACTGTCCGAGGCGGCGCCGGCGGCCTGCCAGCGGGCCAGGATCGCTTGCAGGCGGCGGGTGATCTCGGCCCGCTCCTCCTCGGCGACGGTGGCCGAGCCGAGGCTGGCCTCGACGCGGTTGAGGTCGGCCCGCAGCGAGGAGGCGACCGGCT
>NZ_BAAARV010000109.1:0-5529 GCF_039532525.1 Dactylosporangium salmoneum | reverse complement strand
ACCAGCGTGGCGGGCAGGTCCAGGCCGGTGGCCGCGCCGAGCTGGTTGCGCAGCTCGACCGCGGTCAGCGAGTCGAAGCCGAGCTCCTTGAACGCCCGGTCCGGCCCGACCTCGGCGACGTCGGCGTGGCCGAGCACCGCGGCGACGTGCGAGCGGACCAGATCGGTGAGGACCGCGTCGCGCTCGTCGGGGTCCAGCCCCGCCAGCCGGGCCCGCAGCGCGAGCGCCGCCCCGGACGGTTCGCCGGCCCCGGGCTCGCGGCGGGCCGCGTCCAGCGCGCGCCGGGCCGGGGCCAGGTCGTCGAGCAGCCGGCTGGGCCGCACCGACGTGAACAGCGGCACGAACCGGTCCCAGTCGACATCGGCCACCGCGATCACCGCCGAGCCGGGCGCCCGCCCGAGCACGGCCAGGGCCCGCTGCGGATCGAGCGGGTTGAGCCCGTGCCGGGCCGCGCCCGCGGCGCCGTCCCGCGCCTGCCACAGTCCCCACGCGACAGACAGCGCAGCGAGACCACGGGCCCGCCGGTCCTCGGCCAAGGCGTCGAGCCGGGCGTTCGCCGCGGCCCAGGCGCCGTGGCCGCGGCTGCCCCACAGCGCGGCGACGGACGAGAACACCACGAAGGCGTCGAGCTCGGTGTCGCCCAGCGCCGCGTCCAGGCGCTCGGCGAGGCCGGTGCGGGCGGAGACCACGGCCGCGTACCGTTCCACGGTCAGCTCGTCCAGGTCGGCGAGCTCGAGCCGCCCGGCGGTATGCACCACGGCGCGCAGCGACGAACCATGGCGCTCCACGAGGGCGGCCGGGTCGGGGTCCTCGACGGTGAACCGGATGCCGTCGAGCCCATCGAGCCCGGCGGTCCCGGTCACGACGATGTGCTCGGCGCCCGCCGCGGCGAGCCAGCGGACCGCCTCGGCCGCCGGCTGCGGGTCACCCTCCGCGGTGACGATCACGGTGCCGCGCGGCGACCAGCCGGGCGCGTCGGCCTCCCCGGCGGCGGCGACCACCCGGCGGACGAGGACCCCGCCGGCCCGCACCGCGAACTGGTCCTCCGCGTCGGCCGCGGCGAGGACCGTCGCGAGCCGCGCGGCCGCGGCGTCGTCGAGCGTGGCCGGCAGGTCGACCAGGCCGCCCCAGCGGTCGGGGCGCTCCAGGGCGACGACCCGGCCGAGGCCCCACAGCTGGGCCTGGGCCGCGCCCGGCACCGCCTCGCCGTCCTCGGTCGCGACCGCGCCGCGGGTCAGGCACCACAGCGGGGGGCCGCCGGGTTCGAGCGCCCGCAGCAGCGCCAGGGTCGCCGCGGCGCCGGCCGGCACGGCCGGGTGGGCCGGGTGCGGGCGCTCGTCGAGGCCGAGCAGGGACAGCACGCCGGCCGGTGAGCGCCCGGCGTTGGCGACGGCCTTCTCGACGAGGTCGGCGTCGGCGGCGTCCACCGTGAGCGACTCGACGTCGAGGCCGGCCGCCTCCAGCCCGGCGGCGAGGGCGTCGGTCCAGGGGTCGGCGCCGAGCGGGCGCACGAGCAGCCAGGGGCCGTTCGACGGTCGTCCTTCCGAGGAGGTGTACCGCGTCCAGGCCGCCCGATAGCGCCACGTCTGCTCACGGCGGCGCCGGCGCCAGGCGCCGAGCACCGGCAGCGCGGACGCCAGGGCCTGCGGGTCGTCGGGCTCCAGCGTGCGGGCCAGGTCGTCGAGGTCGCCGCCCTCGACCGCGGCCCAGAAGCGCGCCTCGCCCGCGTCGGCGGCCCGGTCTTCGGGGGCCTGGACGGGGGTGGGCTCCAGCCAGTACCGCTGCCGCTGGAACGGATAGGTGGGCAGCTCGACGACCTCGGCCGCGCCGGTGAGCCGCGACCAGTCGACCGCCACCCCGCGGGTCCACAGCGCGCCCGCCGCGGCGACCAGGCTGGGCGGCTCGGGCCGGTCGGCGCGCAGGGCAGGCACGACGGCCGCCCCGGGCAGGTTCTCCTCGACCATCGAGGCGAGCACGGCCCGCGGCCCGATCTCCAGGAACACGTCTGCGCCCTGCTCCCGGGCGGCGGCGACGCCCTCGGCGAAGCGGACCGGCTGCCGCACGTGACGGACCCAGTAGTCGACGGTCCGCAGGTCGTCGCCGCCGGCCGGCCGCCCGGTGAGGTTGGAGACGACCGGGATGCGCGGCGGCTCGAACGCCAGCCCGGCCAGCGCCGCGCCGAACTCGGCGAGCATCGGCTCCATCAGCGGCGAGTGGAAGGCGTGCGAGACCGTCAGCGCGCGGGTGCGGAACCCGTCGGCGGCCAGCCGTCCGGCGATGGCGGTCAGCGCCGCCCCGTCGCCGGAGAGCACGACCGAGGCGGGCCCGTTGAGCGCGGCCAGCCCCACGAGGTCTTCATGGCCGCGGAGGTACGGCGTGACGTCACCCTCCGACGCCTTGACCGACACCATGGCCCCGCCGCCGGGCAGCGCCTGCATCAGCCGCCCGCGGGCCGTCACCAGCGCGGCGGCGTCGGGCAGCGACAGCACCCCGGCGACGTGCGCGGCGGCGATCTCGCCGACGGAGTGCCCGGCCAGGACGTCAGGGGTGACGCCCCACGACTCGATCAGCCGGTAGAGCGCGACCTCGACGGCGAAGAGGCCGCACTGGGCCCATTGCGTCTGGTGCACCAGGTCGTCGTCGCCGAACACGATCTCGCGCAGGCGCGGGTCGAACTGGGCGCAGATCTCGTCGAACGCGGCGGCGAAGGCGGGGAATGCGGCGTACAGCTCGCGGCCCATCCCCGGCCGCTGCGCGCCCTGCCCGGAGAAGACCACGGCGAGGCGCGGGCGCGGGCCGGCCGTCCCCCGGACGAGGGCGGCGTGCGCGCCCGAGCCGGCAAGAGCGCTCAGGGCGCCGCGCAGCCCGTCGGCGTCCTCGGCCACGACCACCGCGCGGTGCTCCAGCGCCGAGCGGGTGGCGGCCAGCGAGTGGGCCAGCGCGGCCGGGTCGGTGCCGGGCCGCGCGGCGAGCCGGTCGCGCAGCCGGGCGGCCAGGGCGGGCAGCGCCGGTGCGGTGCGGGCGGAGAGCACGAAGGGCAGCGGCCCGGCCGGCGGCTCGGCCCGGTCCGGGACCTGGGCGCCCGCAACGGCCTCCAGCACGACGTGGGCGTTGGTGCCGCTGATGCCGAAGGACGAGACCGCGCAGCGGCGCGGCCGGTCCGCCTCCGGCCAGGGCACGGCGTCGGTGAGCAGCGCGACCGCGCCGGAGTCCCAGTCGACCGCGGACGACGGCGCGTCCACGTGCAGGGTCCTCGGCAGCCGCCCGTGCCGCATCGCCAGCACCATCTTGATGACCCCGGCCACGCCCGCGGCGGCGGCCGAGTGGCCGATGTTCGACTTGATGGAGCCGAGCCACAGCGGACGGTCCGCCGGCCGGTCCTGGCCGTAGGTCGCCAGGAGCGCCTGCGCCTCGATCGGGTCGCCGAGCGACGTGCCGGTGCCGTGCGCCTCGACGGCGTCCACATCGGACGGACCAATCCGGGCGGCGGCCAGCGCGGCCCGGATCACCCGCTGCTGGGACGGGCCGTTGGGGGCGGTCAGGCCGTTGGAGGCGCCGTCGGAGTTGACCGCCGAGCCGCGCACCACGGCGAGGATGCGGTGGCCGAGGCGCTCGGCGGCCGAGCGGCGCTCGACGAGCAGCAGGCCGACGCCCTCGGACCAGCCGACCCCGTCGGCCTGCTCGGCGAAGGCCTTGCAGCGCCCGTCGGGCGAGAGCCCCCGCTGCCGGCTGAACTCGATGAACGCGGCCGGGGTGGGCAGCACCGCGACGCCGCCGGCCAGGGCCAGGTCGCACTCGCCGGCCCGCAGCGACTGGGCGGCGAGGTGCAGCGCGACCAGCGAGGAGGAGCAGGCGGTGTCGACCGTGACGGCGGGGCCTTCCAGGCCGAACGCGTACGCCACCCGGCCGGAGGCGACGCTGGTCATGTTGCCGGTGCCGAGGTAGCCCTCGGTGCCCTCGTCGAGGGGGCCGACGTCGGTGCCGTACCCGGAGGAGACCGCGCCGACGAACACCCCGGTCCGGCTGCCGCGCAGCGCCGCGGGGACGACGCCGGCCCGCTCGAAGGTCTCCCAGGCGGTCTCCAGCAGCAGCCGCTGCTGCGGGTCCATGGCCAGGGCCTCGCGCGGCGAGATGCCGAAGAACCCGGGGTCGAAGTCGCCGGCGTCGCGCAGGAAGCCGCCGTGCCGGGTGACCGAGGTGCCGGTGCGCTCCGGGTCGGGGTCGTAGAGGGCGGCGAGGTCCCAGCCGCGGTCGTCGGGGAACTCGCCGACGGCGTCGACGCCGCCGAGGACCAGGTCCCAGAGGTCGTCCGGGGAGGCGACGCCGCCGGGGTACCGGCAGGCCATGCCGACGATGACGATCGGGTCGTCGTCCCGGCTGACGGCGGTGGCGACCTTGGCCACCGCCCGGCGGGTGCCGGCCAGCTCCTCGTCGAGGTGGGCGGCGAGCGCCGCGGGGGTCGGGTGGTCGAAGGTGAGCGTGGCCGGCAGCCGCAGGCCGGTCTCGGTGGTGAGGCGGTTGCGCAGCTCGACGGCGGTGAGCGAGTCGAAGCCGAGGTCGCGGAAGGCCCGGTCGGGCTCGACGGCGGTCCCCTCGGGGTGGCCGAGCACGGCGACGACGTGCGAGGAGACCAGGGCGAGTAGCCGCTCACGGCGCTCCCGGTCGTTGAGGCCGGCGAGCCGTGCGGCGGGCGCGTTGCCGCCGGCTCGGCGGGCGGGGGCGCGCAGCATGCGCCGGTACAGCGGCGGGATCTCGCCCCCGCCGAGCTCGGCCCGCAGCGCGGCCGCGTCGAGGCGGATCGGGGCGAGGACGGGGCGGGTCGAGCCGACCGCGGCGTCGAGCAGCTCGAGCCCCTGTTCGTCGGTGAGTGGCAGGATGCCGCCGCGGGCCATGCGGGCGAGGTCGCGTTCGTCGAGCTGACCGGTGAGCCCGCTGGTGCGCGCCCACTGCCCCCACGCCAGCGAGTGCGCCGGCAGGTCCGCGGCCTGCCGGTGCGCCGCCAGGGCGTCCAGGAAGGTGTTCGCCGCCGCGTAGTTGCCCTGCCCCGGACTGCCGAAGACCCCGGCGGCGGAGGAGAACAGCACGAACGCGGTCAGGTCGCCGGTCAGCTCGTGCAGGTTCCACGCCGCGTCCACCTTCGGCCGCAACACTGCGGCCAGCCGCTCGGGCGTCAGCGATTCCACGACCCCGTCGTCGATCACTCCGGCCGTGTGGACCACCGCCCGGACCGACTCCGAGGCCAGCAGCCGCTCGACGGCCGCCCGGTCGGCGAGATCGCACGCGACGACCCGGGCCCCCAGCTCCGCGGCCAGTTCCTCGGCGCCGGGCGCGTCCATGCCCGAACGGCTGACGAGCAACAGGTCCCGCACCCCGTGCTTGGCCACGAGATGCCGGGCGACCAGCGCGCCGAGCGTTCCCGTGCCACCGGTGACCAACACGGTCCCGTCGGTGGGCCAGGCCGGCTCGGGCATCCGCAACACGATCTTCCCGACGTGTTTGGCCTGCCGCATGTACCGGAACGCCTCCCCC
>NZ_BAAARV010000108.1:35145-52160 GCF_039532525.1 Dactylosporangium salmoneum | reverse complement strand
CTTCAGTTATCGATCACCGCCACGCCGCGGCCTCAACCGGGCGACCGCCTTTTGAAACACGCCTTAGGGGCCTGTCGGCACGCTGTCATCAATCTCGCGGATGACTCCGCTACATCCACCGATTACGTGCTAACACTGATGTCCCGGTGCCGGTGGATTTCTACCTTGGGCGCAATCCCCCGACCGAGGAGCCCAGGATGTTGGACCCGTCTGCACCGCAGTCCTCGTACCGTTCTGAGCGGTGGCCGACGGTCGTCAGCGCTTCGGCGGATCCGGCACGCAGGCGGCGTCGCCGGCTCGCCATCGCCGCTTCCGCCGCGGCCGTGATCATCATCGTCGTTGCGGTGATGGCCCTGCGGTCCGAGCCTCCGGCCGCTGACTCGGCGCTCACCATATTGCCCTGTAACGGCCACACCAACCCAGCGGCGTCCCCCACGGTGACGCCCGCAACCAACCCGGCCCGGCTCGCCGCCCTCACCGATCACAAGACGGGGGCGGTGTTGTCGGTGGCCTTCAGCCCGGACGGCAAGACCATGGCCAGCGCCAGCGCCGACACCACGGTGATGATGTGGGACGTGGCCAACCCGGCCACCCCGACCCGCATCGCCACCCTCACCGACCACAAGGACTATGTGCGTTCGGTGGCGTTCAGCCCGGACGGTAGGACCATGGCCACCGGCAGCGCCGACGCCACGGTGATGATGTGGGACGTGGCCAACCCGGCCACCCCGACCCGCATCGCCACCCTCACCGACCACAGTCATGGCGTGTCTTCAGTGGCGTTCAGCCCGGACGGCAAGACCATGGCCACCGGCAGCGACGATGACACGGTGATGACGTGGAACGTGGCCAACCCGGCCGCACCCGCCCGCCTCGCCACCCTCACCCCCCACGAGTACTACCCGGTGTATTCGGTGGCGTTCAGCCCGGACGGCAAGACCATGGCCACCGGCGGTGACGACGCCACGGTGATGATGTGGAACGTGGCCAACCCGGCCAAACCGACCCGCATCGCCACCCTCACCGACCACAAGCAGTGGGTGCATTCGGTGGCGTTCAGCCCGGATGGCAAGACCATGGCCAGCGCCAGCTGGGACAACACGGTGATGGTGTGGAACGTGGCCAACCCGGCCCACCCCACCTGCATCACCACCCTCACCGACCACAAGGGCAAGGTGGAGACGGTGGCGTTCAGCCCGGACGGTAAGACCATGGCCACCGGCGGCGGCGACCACACGGTGATGGTGTGGAACGTGGCCAACCCGGCTACCCCGACCCGCATCGCCACCCTCACCGACCACAACGCCTGGGCGAACTCGGTGGCGTTCAGCCCGGACGGCAAGACCATGGCCACCGGCATCGGCGACGTCATCATCTGGCGGCTCACTGCCACCTGACCACCGCTACCAGCTGGCGGTCCAGCTGTACCAGCCGCCGCCGAGGGGCCGGAACCGTGGCCCCTCGAACCAGCCGGTGTCGAGTTCCGTAGTTGGCCCGCCGGGCAGATAGGCGAATCCGGCGTCGTCGAAGAAGCTGCCGTGAGCTTCGTAGAAGACCGCGCCACCGGGCACCCAATCGGCGCCAATGATGCTGTAGCTGCCCAGCCGGCGCGGCACGGTGAACTGTTGCCACTCACTGCCCGGTGGCGGAATCGGGTGCCCGGCGACGATGGCGGCGAACGCGTTGCGGCTCGCCGCCCACCGCATCTTCGACGGTGCGCCGGTGCAGAGCAGCGCCAAGGTGAGTACACCGATGACTGGTCCGATCAGGAACCATTTCCTCCACTTGCCGGCATGACGGGCGAGGTAGATGGCGGTCCAGAAGAGCCAGACGCAGGCGACGACGAAGGCCGCGAGGCCGCTGAGCGCCATCAGCAGGAAGTTGCTGCCCGGGTAGCTCAAGGACCAGAGCAGGCCACCCGCCGCTGCAACGACGACCAGGTGGAATGCCCAGATCAACCGCCAGCCGGATCCATCCAACGCATCGTCGTCGCTTGGTGCGGTGTCCGACATGGTGACATCCTGCGGTTCAATCATGCCGGGAGCGAGGGCGTGCACTGAACCTTCACATACGCGCTCGTGGCCTCCCCGCAGCGCGAGCAGCGCTCGAGGACACATCACCCCGAGTCGGCGAGGGACGTGCGGTGATCACTCGCCACACTGACCAGGTGGGCCTATCCGAGCACAGCGCGGCCTGCCCGGGGCGGGGTGAACTGACCTTCCGCGGCATACGCGATCAGGATCACCATGGCGCAAGTGCGGCCACCGGCAATATCGGGTTCCCCTGCCCGGGCCCGGCCTGACGGAGCACCTTGCCAGCGGCGACGGGACAGTCCGACCAGCCGCACCGGTCGCCCCGGGCGGCGGGTGTCGCAGGCGTCGTCTTCGCCGTCCTGCTCGCCGCCACCATCGTCGCCATCCGCATCGTGTTCCCGGAGCTGCCGCCCGCCGCGACCACGTGGCACGCCAACGCGTTCGGCCGCGCCGCCCTGCGGGTGGCCCTGGCGCTGCTGCCATTCGCCGGCATCGCCTTCCTGTGGTTCATGGCCGCGCTGCGGACTTACATCGGCGCGCAGGAGGACAAGTTCTTCGCCACCGTGTTCCTCGGCGGGGGACTGCTGTTCGTCGCAACGCTGTTCGAGCTGGCCACGGTCGCCGACAGCATGCTCTCCATCGCCGACATGTCGCCCGGCGGACCGCCGCCGCAGCTGTGGCGCTACAGCCACCACTTCACCTTCACGCTGCTGTCGAGCTACTGCATGCGCATGGCCGCCGTCTTCACCCTGTCGACGACCACGATCGGGCACCGCCTGCACCTGTTCCCGCGCTGGCTGTGGGGGTTGGGCTACCTCGTCGGCGCGATTCTGCTCGTCGTCGTCACCCGAGTTCCCTGGTCCGAGCTGGCATTCCCGTTCTGGGCCCTGGCCGTCAGCTGCCGCATGCTCGCCGCGCGGCCCGCCGGCGGCGGGACCTAGCGTGCGGTGCCGGGAACGGTCACAGTCTGCTCGTCCAGCGCCGTCATGACCTGCTCGGTCAGGCGCTCACCCATCCGCGGGGCGTGTTTGGCCGTGATCTCGGCGAGCCGCCGCAGCGTGAGTGCAGTTCGAGGACCGCCTTGTGCTGGACCTTGGGCCCGAGGACCCGTTCCAGGGCGGGGTGGATCTGGGTGAGCAGCCCGCGGATGCGGTTGGCCAGGCGGGCGGCTTCACCGGCGAGGTCGTCATCGAAGCCGACCAGGACCTCCAGCTCGGCCAGGGTCTCATCGGCGACATCGACGCGGCGCAGCGTGTGCGGCAACGTGCGGGCGGCGTCGGCGATGACATTCGCGCTGCGGGTCGGCGCGACCGCTCTGGCCGTCCTGGACCGGCCGTGAGCGCGCGGTGCGGCCGCGGGCGGCTGCCCCGCGCCGCGGATGCCGATCATTCGGGGCGCCGACCTTGCGCCGACGCGAAGGACGTGGAGATCCTTGACGCGGTGGGGTGCGGGCGCTGCCCGGCGCTGGTCTGGCAGCCGTTCCCGGCCGGTGCCGAGACCCGCGGCGCCCCGTGAACAGTGAGGACCGGTGCCGCCTTGACGACGGACATGCCAGCCGCCGCGTCGGATGCGTTCGCGCGCACGGGGCGGCCGACGATCTACGACGTCGCGCTGGCCTGCGGGGTATCCACGTCGACGGTTTCGCGCGTCTTCGGCAACCCCAACCGGGTCAGCGCCGTGATGCGCGAGCGGGTCGAGGCCGCCGCCGTCGAGGTCGGCTACACGCCCCGCCCGCTCGCGCGGGTCGAGGCCCCCGGCAGGTCGCGCACGTTGACGCTCGTTGTCTCCGACATCGCGAACCCCTACTACGCGTCGTTGATCAAATCCGCGGAAGCCCAGGCGCGTGCGCACAACTACACCCTGGTGCTCACCGACAGCGACGAGTCGCCGCGGGTGGAGGCCGAGAACCTCCGGCACGTGCTGGCCATGTCCAGAGGCGGGATTCTTGCCACGTCGAGGCTGAGCGACGAGACGATCCGCGCGTTGGCCCGGCATCGGCCGCTGGTGGTCGTCAACCGCCGGATCGAGGGTCTCCCCAGCGTCGTCGCCGACACGGCGAACGGGATGCGTGCCGCGGTGCGTCATCTGGCCGGCCTCGGGCATCGGCAACTGGCGTACCTGTACGGTCCGCGCAACTCGTGGGCGAATGTCCAGCGATGGCGGGCCGTGCGCGACGAGGCGGCCGCACTGGGGCTTCCGGTCCGCCTGCTCGGTCCCTTCACCCCTGATCAGCAGGGCGGCCGCGAGGCCGCTGGTGCGCTCACGCGTGCCGGGGTCGGCGCGGCGGTCGCCTACAACGACCTGATCGCGCTCGGGGCCTTGCGGCAACTCCAGCGGCACGGGATCCGGGTGCCCGAGCAGCTGAGCCTGATCGGCTGCGACGACATCGCCGGCGCCGACATGGTCGCGCCCGCGTTGACCACGATCGGCGGGCCGACCGGCGTGATCGGCAGGTCCGCGGTCGACCTCCTGCACGCCGCGGTGGCCGGCGGCCGTGCGACGCCGGCATCGTTGCGGTTCGAGACCCAGCTGATCGTGCGCGGCTCGACCGGTCCGGCGGGGACGGTGGCAACAGGCGGCAACTAATTGCCGCGGCCGGGGCCGTTTGCCCAGCATGGGCGCTGTGATCAAGCCCAGACAGGCCAGGCTCAGCCGGGCGACGGCGGCCGTTCCAGCGGCGCCGGTACGGATGCTGCATCTGGGCCTGGGCAACTTCTTCCGTGCCCATCAGGCGTGGTACACCCAGCACGCGCCGGACGCCGCCGACTGGGGCATTGCCGCGTTCACCGGCCGGCGCCGGCACCTCGCCGACGCGCTACGGCCGCAGGACGGCCTCTACACCTTGGTCAACCGCGGTCCGCGCGGTGACGAGATCGAGGTCATCGGCAGCGTCGTGGCGGTGCATGAGGCCGGTGACCATGGCGCATGGCTGCGCCATTTCCGCTCCCCGCGGCTCGCCGTCGTCACCATGACGGTCACCGAGGCCGGTTACCAGTACGACCCGGGCAGCCCCGACATCGCGGCGCTGCGTCAGGATCCTGCGGCGCCGGTGAGCTCGGCGCCGGGTCGCCTGCTCGGCGGCCTGATGGCCCGGGACCGAGCCGGCCTCGATCCCGTCGCGATCGTGCCGTGCGACAACCTTCCCGCCAACGGCGACAGGATCTCGCAGGTGCTGCGCGACATGGCCGGTCAGGTCGGACCCGAGGCGGCACGAGCGGTGGATCGCGCGGCGGCGTTCGTCAACACGGCGGTGGACCGGATCACGCCCCGCGCCGGCGACGCCGACGCCCGCACGGCGCTGGCCGCCACCGGCCTGCGCGATGCCGCGCCGGTCGTCACCGAACCGTTCAGCCAATGGGTGCTGGCGGGCAAGTTCCCGGCCGGCCGGCCGCGCTGGGAGGACGCGGGCGCGGCGTTCACCGATGACGTCGCGCCGTTCGCGCGACGCAAGCTGTGGCTGCTCAACGGCGGCCACTCGCTGCTGGCCTACCTCGGCGGCATCCGTGGCCACCATACGGTCGACCAGGCGGTGCAGGACCCGGTGTGCCGGGCGTGGCTCGAGCAATGGTGGGCCGAGGCCGCCGAACAGCTGGCCGCGCCACACGATGAGGTGGCCCACTACCGGGCCGCCTTGGTGGACCGCTTCGCCAACCCGCGGCTGCGGCATCGCCTCGATCAGATCGCGGCGGACGGTTCGCAGAAGCTGACGGTACGCATCCTGCCGGTGCTTCGTGCCGGACCCGTGGCCGCCCGCCGCCCGCGGGCTGCCGTGCAGGTGCTGGCCGCGTGGGTCTGCCATCTGCGCGGCCGCGGTGCTCCGGTCGATGACCCGTACGCCCAGGCGACCGATGCCGGCGGTCCCGTCGCGGCCGCCGTGCCGCGGTTGCTGCGGCTGCTCGACCCCGGCCTCGGCCAGGACCCGGACGTGGTGGCACAGGTCGCACGGCAGGTCGAGGCCATCGAACAACAGAACCCGAGATGAGGAGCGTTGTGAACATCGACAAGGCCGAAGTCATCGTCACCAGCCCCGAGCGCAACTTCGTCACGCTGAAGCTCACGACCGACGACGGGCTCACCGGTCTCGGCGACGCCACGCTGAACGGCCGCGAACTGGCCGTCGTCAGTTACCTGCGTGATCACGTGGTGCCGCTGCTGCTGGGGCGCGACGCGGCACGCATCGAGGACACGTGGCAGTTCCTGTACCGCAGCGCGTACTGGCGGCGCGGACCGGTGACGATGGCCGCGATCGCGGCGGTGGACACGGCGTTGTGGGACATCAAAGGCAAGGCGGCCGGGATGCCGGTGTACCAGCTGCTCGGCGGTGCCTCACGCACCGGCCTGATGGCGTACGGTCACGCGTCGGGCAAGACGCTCGAGGAGCTCTTCGCCAGCATCCGGTCACACCTCGAGCAGGGGTACCGCGCGATCCGCGTGCAGACCGGTGTACCCGGCCTGAAGTCGATCTACGGCATCGCCTCGAACGCCACCCTCGAGGCCAACGGCGGCGTCCGCTACGACTACGAACCGGCCCAGCGGGGCGCCCGGCCGAAGGAGGAGGACTGGGACACGCGCAGCTACCTGCGCCATGTCCCGGCGGTCTTCGAGGCGGTCCGCAACGAGTTCGGGCCGGAGCTGCCGCTGCTGCACGACGCGCACCACCGGCTCACGCCGATCCAGGCGGCCAGACTCGGCAAGTCGCTCGAGCCCTACGACCTGTTCTGGCTGGAGGACGTCACCCCGGCGGAGAACCAGGAGGCGCTGCGGCTGGTACGCCAGCACACGACCACTCCGCTGGCGATCGGCGAAATCTTTAACACGGTCTGGGACTACCAGCAGATCATCCGGGAGCAGCTGATCGACTACGTGCGCAGCGCGGTGACCCACACCGGCGGCATCACGCATCTGAAGAAGGTGCTCGACTACGCCTCCCAGTACCAGATCAGGTCCGGCATGCACGGACCCACGGACATCTCGCCCGTCGGCATGGCCGCGGCCATGCACCTGGGCCTGGCCATCCACAACTTCGGCATCCAGGAGTACATGCGGCACGGCGCGAAGACGGACGAGGTGTTCCAGCAGTCCTTCACGTGGCGCGACGGGTTCCTGCACCCGGGTGACCGGCCGGGGCTCGGCGTCGAACTGGACACCGACGAGGCGGGCAAATACCCGTACGCGCGGGCGTACCTGCCGTACAACCGCCTCGCCGACGGCACCGTCCACGACTGGTGAGCGGTGCACCGTCCCTCGAACGCTCCCATGGCGCACCAGCATACGGCACCCGCGTGCAACCGGTTGCACGTAGGACCGCGACTGTGGCACAGTCCGCACTGTGATCGAGCGAGCCGACGTCGTTCCCGCGGCCCTGCCGCTGCCCGCCCAGGTGAGGTTGCTCAGCGGGGGGAGCTTCTTCCGTACCGCCGCGGAACCGGCGATCGGGCTCGGCGAGCTCGTGCTCTCCGACGGTCCGGTCGGCCCGCGCGGGCCGTACTGGGACGAGCGCAGCACCACCGTGCTGGCGCCGTCGCCGAGCGCCCTCGCCGCCACCTGGGACCCCGCGCTCGTCGAGCGGGTCGGTCGCGCCCTGGGCCGGGAGTGCCGGCGGATGGGCGTGCACGTGCTGCTGGCCCCGACCGTCAACCTGCACCGGTCCCCGTACGGCGGCCGGCACTTCGAGTGCTTCAGCGAGGATCCGCTGCTGACCGGCGTGGTCGCGGCCGCATACGTGCGCGGGGTGCAGAGCCAGGGCGTCGCCGCGTGCGTCAAGCACTACGTGGCCAACGACAGCGAGACCGACCGCTTCACGGTGGATGTGCGGGTCGACGAGCGGACGCTGCGCGAGCTGTACCTCGCGCCCTTCGAGGCCGTCGTGCGCGCCGGGGTGTGGGCGGTCATGTCCGCGTACAACGCGGTCAACGGCGTCACCATGACCGAGCACCCGCTGCTCGACGCGCCGCTGCGCACCGAGTGGGGCTTCGACGGGCTGGTCGTGTCGGACTGGACCGCCGTGCGCTCGGTGCGGGCCGCCGCCGTGGGTCAGGACCTGGCGATGCCCGGCCCGAGCGCCGTGTGGGGCGCGCCGCTGGTCGAGGCGGTCCGATCCGGCGCAGTCCCGGCCGCCCGGATCGCCGAAAAGCTCGAGCGGCTGGTACGCCTGGCCGGGCGCGCCGGACGCCCGCCGTCGGCCGAGGGCGGCCCGGACCGCGAGGCGGCCCGTGCGCTGATGCGTGCGGCGCTCGCGCGCGGCATGGTCCTGCTGCGCAACGAGGAGCGCGGGGGCGGCCCGGTCCTGCCGCTGGAGCACCGGGCGCCGGCGTCCGTCGCGCTGCTGGGGGCGAACGTGGCACACCCGCGCTGGCAGGGCGGGGGCAGCGCGGGCAGCTACCCGGAGCGCACGGTGAGCCCCGAGTCCGGGCTGCGCGCGGCGCTGGGGTCCGGTGCCGAGGTCGTCACCGCCGCCGGCTGCTTTCTCGAGGACGGGCCGGTGCCGCTCACGCCGGCCGACGCCCGTGACCCGGTGACCGGCGAGGGTGGGGTGCGGGTGCGGTACCTCGACGCCGCCGGGCAGGAGCTGCGCTGCGAGCACCGCCTCGCCGGCAAGCTGCTCTGGCTCGGCGACGAGCGCCTGGCCGGCGTGGCCGCGATCGAGGTGCGGGCGCTGCTCGACGTCGACACCACCGGCGACTGGGAGATCGCGGTCGGCGGCTTCGGGCACTACGTGCTGGCACTGGACGGAGTGCCGGTCGTCGACGCGACGTTCGCGGCGGACGGCGCCGACCCCGCGGCGGGCCTGGCCGCTCCGCCGGCCCGCGGCCACTGCCGGCCTTCGGTCGCCGGCGAGTGCGTCGACGTCGTCGTGCGCTACGACGTCCGGCACCCGCAGGACCCGCTGGACGCGGAGCTGGTCTGGCTGGCGGTGCGGCGGCCCCGGCGGAGCGCCGCGGACGAGCTCGCGCACGCGGTCGCGCTCGCCGCGAGAGCATCGGTCGCGGTCGTGGTCGTCGGCACGACCGAGCGGATCGAGTCGGAGGGCTCCGACCGTGCCACGCTCGCGCTGCCGGGCGACCAGGACGCGCTGGTGCGCGCGGTGGCCGCGGTCAACCCGCGCACCGTCGTCGTGGTCAACGCGGGCGCGCCGGTGCTGCTGCCGTGGGCCGCGGACGTCGCCGCGATCCTGCTGTGCTGGTTCCCCGGGCAGGAGTTCGGCGGGGCCCTTGCCGACGTGCTGCTCGGGCTGGCCGAGCCGGGCGGACGGCTGCCCACCCACTGGCCGGCGGCCGCGCCGGACCGGACGGCTGTCGAGCCGGTCGACGGCGTCCTGGACTACCGCGAGGGCCTGCGCGTCGGCCATCGCGCCGGCCCGGCCCCGGGCTATCCGTTCGGCTTCGGCCTGGGCTACACCACCTGGTCGCTCGTCGCCGCCGTGGCCGAGCCCGGCCCGCACGGCTGCACGGTCCGCCTGCGGCTGCGCAACACCGGCGCCCGCGCCGGTCGTCAGGTCGTGCAGGCGTACCTGCGCCGGCCCGAGTCCGGCCTGGACCGGCCGGTGCGATGGCTGGCCGGGTTCGCCGCGGTCGAGGCCGGTCCGGGCGCGGAGGTGGACACGCGCATCGACGTCGCCGAGCGCGCCTTCCAGCACTGGGACGTGGCGGCCGGGACCTGGCGGCGGGAACCGGGGGAGTTCGTGCTCGAACTCGGCTTCTGCAGCGGGGACCCGCTGGCCGAGCTGTCCGTGCCCGGCCGCGGGTAGCGGTGGTGCGCGCTCAGGACCGGTCCAGCGCCACGACGTCGATCTCCACCAGGATGCCGAGCAGATCCGATCCCACGGTCGTGCGCACCGGGAACGGCTCGGGCACGAGGCCGCGGTACGCCTCGTTGAACTCCGCGAAGTCGCGCTCCAGGTGTTGCAGGTGGACGGTCGCCTTCACCACGTCGCTCAGGTCGAGCCCGCGCTCGGCGAGCACGGCGGCCACGTTGGCCAGGGTCTGGCGGGTCTGCCCGCCGACGGTTGTGCCCACGACCGCCCCGGTCGCCGGATCGTGCGGGCCGAAGCCCGAGGTGAAGAAGAGGTTGCCGGCGGCGATGCCGTGCGAGTACGGCCCGGCGGGGCGAGGCGCCGAGCTGGAGCTGACGGGGAGCTTGGCCATGTCTTCCTCCACGCGGACGGACGCATTGACCGGATGCCCGGTCGCGCTGATTCGATCAGCACCGTAACATCAATCGCACCTGACGCAAGCAGCTCGCCGACGAGGAAGGGCCGCGCATGAGCGCAACGCAGGGAACCGAGCCGGACCGGGTGGAGTCGGCGGCATGAGCGCGTTGCGCGTGGCGGTGATCGGCGCCGGCGACTTCGGCGTCCGGCACCTCGAGGCCTACCGGCGCGCGGGCGCCGAGGTGGCGGCGATCGCCGACACCGACCGGGCGCGGGCCGAGCGCGTCGCCGCCCGGCACGGCGTGCCGCGCTGGTTCACCGACGGCGCCGAGCTGCTCGACGCCGTCAGGCCGCACGCGGTTTCGGTCGTGACGCCGAGCGCCACGCACGTCCCGCTGGCACTGGCCGCCCTGGACGCCGGGTGCGCGGTGCTGCTGGAGAAGCCGGTCGCCGACGACCGGCGGCGGCTGCGACTCCTGCGCGAGCACCCCGCCGCGGACCGGGTCATGCCGGCGCATGTGCTGCGTTTCGACCCGGCGTACCTCGAGCTGCGCGACCGCTTCCGGTCCGGCGCGATCGGTGAGCTGCGGGCGCTGGAGGCGCACCGGCACCGCGAGTCCGGGCACCGCACGCGCTATCCGGCGGCCGACCCGGCCGGCCTCACCGCCGTGCACGACATCGACCTCGCCGGCTGGATCGCCGGCTGGCCGCCGGACCCGGTCCCGGTCAGCGCGCGTGGCCTGGACACCGGCCAGGACCTCGGCGGGTACGTCCACGCCGTCCTGAGCCCCGCACCCGGCGTCCTGTGGTCCATCACCGCCGGTTGGCTGCTCGCCCCCGACTCCGGCGGCTGGGACCGGCTCACGCTGCACGGCTCGGCCGGCTCCCTCACCGTGACCGCCGCCGGGGGCCGCTACGAGGTCCTCCACGACGGCCGCCCGGTCGCCGCCGGCTCCCGGCCCGAGGCGCCCGGCCTCGACGGGACCATCGGGCACTTCCTGGCCGCGGTGCACGCCGGCGAGCCGTTCACCGTCCCGCTCGACGAGGCCTGGGCCGGCCTGGGCCTGGTCGAGGCCGTGTGCCGCTCGGCGCGGGCCGCCGGGGCGCCGGTCGGATGGAGCTCAGCGTGATCAACGACGCCCACGTGCACTTCTTTGCCTCGGGCTGGCGCGGCACCGCCGCCGCGCCGGACGGGGACGTGCGGGAGTACGAGGAGCTGCGCGCCGAGCACGGCATCGACCGCGTCCTCGCCGTCGGCTACGAGGGCGAGGCGCGATACGCCGGGAACAACGAGCACGTCGCCCGGCTGGCGGAGGGCCGGCCGTGGCTGGCGCCGCTGGCCTACCTCGACCTGCGACCGCAGGCTGGGCGGGCGGTCACCCCGGACACGGTCGCCGCATGGCTGGGGCGAGGCTTCGCCGGCCTGTCGGTCTACTGCCCCGACGACGGCGCGGCCCGGGCCGCGGACGCCGCCCTCGCTTCCCTCGCCGGCCCGCTGACCCGCTCCGCGGCCGTCGTCAGCCTCAACTGCCCGGCCCCGCGCATCCCACTGCTGTCCGGGGCGCTCGCCCGGCTTGCCGGGGCGTGCGTGATGGTGAGCCACCTCGGGCAGCCCGGCCCGGCAGACGCGCCCGCGCCGCGGGAGCGGCTCGCCGGCCTCCTCGCGGCGGCGCGGCTGCCGCATGTCGGGGTGAAGCTCTCCGGCGCCTACGCGGCCGGCGCCGGCGCCTTGCGGTACGCGCGGCTCCTGCTGGAGACCTTCGGCCCGCACCGGCTCTACTGGGGCTCGGACTACGCGCCCTGCCTCGACGCCGGCCCGTTCGCCGACACGGTCACCGCGTTCGCCGCCCTGCCGCTCAGCCCGGCGGAGCGCCGCCTGGTGACCCACGACAACCTCGGCGCGGCGCTCGACCGCGTCACCGGACCGGGGAGGACCACATGAACGACCGTCCCACGCTGAGCGATCCGGACGACTGGGCGGACCGGCATGCCGGCGCGTACCTCTACACCGCCGCTCAGGGCCCCGCGCTCCGCGTCGCGGTCGAGGCGTTCGAGCGGGCCTTCCGGGCGCAGAGCGCCGGGCCGGAGGGCCGGCTGGCGTTGTACCGGTACGAGGAGCAGGCCCGGGCGCAGCTGGCCGCGGTGGCCGGCGTGGATGCGGCCGACGTCGCGCTCGTCGGCGATGCGTCGACCGCCTGGAACCTGGTCGCCGGCGGTCTGGACTGGCGCCCCGGCGACAACGTGGTGCTCAACGAGTTCGAGCACCCGAGCGTGGTCTTCCCCTTCCTGCGCCTGGCCCCGGCGGGGCTGGAGGTGCGCATCGCCCGCCGCGACGACGGCTGGCAGATCCCGCCCGACGCCGTCGCGGCGCTGTGCGACGACCGCACCCGTGCCATCGCGACCAGCGACGTGTCGTACGTCAATGCCTACCGGCCGCCGCTGGACGCGCTGGCCGACATCGCCGAGCACCGCGGCATCCCGCTGTTCGTCGACTACTCGCACAGCCTCGGCGTGCTCCCCGTCGACCTGCGCCGGGTGTCGATCGGGATCAGCGCCTCGTACAAGTGGCTGCTCGGCCCGTACGGTGTCGGGATCCTGCTGTGGAACCGGGAGCGGCTGCCCGGGTTCCGGCCGGGCGGGACCGGCTGGCGCTCCACGCCGGATTTCTTCACCACCGACCGGTTCGAGCGGTACACCCTGGACGACGACGCCGGCCGGTTCCGCCAGGGCGCCTCGTGCTTCGCCGGTGCGGCGGCGCTGGCCGCGTCCGCGCGCTATCTCGCCCAGTGGGGCCCGGCCGCCCTGGCCGAGCACGCCCTCGACCTGTCCGGCCGGTTCCGCGCCGGCCTCGTCGAGCGCGGCCGGGCGGTCATCACCCCGGAGGACCCCGCGTGGCGCGGCGGCAGCATCGCCTGGCTGGACCCGGACGGGGAGCGCACCGCGGCCCGCCTGGCCGAGCGCGGCTGCCTGGTCTGGGGCGGCGACGGGCGGGTGCGCGCGTCGTTCCACGTGATGAACTCCTCCGGCGACGTGGCCGCCGCACTGTCCACGCTGGACGAACTGGAGGCGGTCCGATGAGCGCGGCACCGGAAGCGGCGATGCTGGAGCGGGCGCTGGCCGACACCGGGGAGGAGGTCCTGGAGCTGACCCGGCGCCTGGTCGCGGTGGACAGCTCGATCCCGCCCCACGCGGACGAGCGTGCCGTGGTCGCCCTGGTCCGCGCCGAGCTGGTCGCGCGGGGGCTGCCGGCGGGCGAGATCCTGGCCCGCGAACCCGACCGGCCCAACCTCGTCGTGCGGATCCCCGGCGCGAGTCCGGGCCCCCGGCTGCTGCTCAACGGCCACCTCGACACCAAGCCGGTCGGTGCCGCGGCCGGAGAGTGGCGCACCGACCCGTGGCGCGCGGAGGTGGTCGACGGCCGGCTCTACGGGCTGGGCGCGAGCGACATGAAGGGCGCCGTCGCCGCCATGATCGTCGCCGTGTCGGCCCTGCGCCGGGCGGGCCTGCCGCTGGCCGGCGAGGTCGTGCTCGGCCTGGTCGCCGACGAGGAGGCTGGCGCTCAGTACGGCTCCGCGTGGCTGGCCGGGCGGCTGCGCGCAGCCGCCGACGCCTGCCTCATCGGCGAACCGTCCGGATGGGAGCGGGACTGGCAGGGCCTGCACACCATCTCCCGCGGCCTGTGCTGCTTCGACGTGGTCGTGCGCGGCACCCAGCGGCACAGCAGCCTGTCCGACCGGATGCCGGCCCGCAACGCGATCCTGCAGGCCGCCGGGCTGGCCCGCGACCTGCACGCGCGCGCGGGCGAGCTGTTCCCGCCCGACCCCGGGCGCGGCCTCGCGCCGACGCTCAACGTGGCGGTCACGATGTCGGGCGGTGTGTTCTACGGCGTGACTCCCGGTGAGGCGCGGTTCGGCTGCGACCTGCGCACCGTCCCGGGCCTGTCGTTCGCGGAGGTCGACGCGCGGCTGCGCGGGTGGCTGGCCGAGCGGGCGGCGGAGCAGGAGCTCGATGCCGAGCTCGTCTACGCCGATGGGCTGCGCTGGATCGACGCCGCCGAGATCCCGGCGGGGCACCCGCTCGTGGCGGCCGCGCAACGGGCCGGTGCGACCGTGCTGGGCCAGGCCCCGCCGCTGTCGATGTTCCCGGGCACGACCGACGCGCCGTGGTACGCCAACCTCGGCATCCCGACGATCCCGTCCTTCGGCCCCGGCATCCTGACCTACTGTCACGGCCCGAACGAGTTCGTCTCGGTCCGCGCGCTGCGCGAGGCCGTCGGCATTTACGCGCACACGATCCTCGGCTACTGCGGGATCGCCCGGTAGGCGCCGCGCTCGCGGCGTCCACCGGGCGATCCGGGTCCATCGAGGGTCAGGGCAGCTGCTGGAAGGTCGCGTTGTCGACGTAGAACGTCGTCTGCCCGCCGATGTCCACAAGGGACAAGTAGCACTGGGCCTTCACGGAGCCGTCGGGAACGCGCTCCATCTTGGCCATCTCCACCCAGCGGCCCTGCACCTCCGACAGCGCGCGCTGGCCGCCGGAGCGCACGCCGGTGCTCTTGCCGGCGGCGTCGGAGAAGTACCAGATCAGGGTCATCCGGCCGTGCGCCGGGCCGACCGGCACGTAGTACTGCAGGCTGGAGCGCAGCAGCCCGGCGTGCACCGGGACGACCTGCGAGAGGCCGCCGGCCTGGAAGCCGCCGTTGATCTTCAGGCTGGTCCCGCCGGAGCACGAACGCTCCGTGGTGAGCCCGATCGGCGAGCGCGGCGGCGAGTTGTGCTCGATGATCCACGGGTCGGTGGTGCCCTCGAACCGGGCGTTGCGCCCGACCTCCACCAGCGCGCCGTCGGCGACCGCCAGCAGGTCCGTGGCGTACTCGCGCACCGCCGCGGACGGGTCGTTGCGGCTGCGGTCGAGGACGATCGCGCGCAGCTGCGCCGCGCCCGGGCCGCCCCGGCGCAGGTACGCCGCCAGGTCCCACAGCGGGTGGTAGTTCCAGCCGCTCCAGGTCACCCCGATGTTGATCGGGTTGAGCCCGGAGGTCTGCTTGACCAGCGGGTTGGCCTGCAGCGCGGCGAAGACCGCCAGGCGCTGCTGGGCCAGCGCGACGGTCGCGTCGAGGCCGTCCAGCGTGGTGGCGAGCAGCCGTTTGGCGTTGCCGAGACCGGTCGGCTCCGGCGTGACGCGCGGGTAGCTCAGCACGGAGGTGCGGTAGAACTCGAACTCGCTCTGCAGCAGCTGGACCCGGGCGGTCTGGGCGGGCGTGCTGTGCGGCGTGATCGCCGCGGACAGGGCGGCCCCCGCGCGGGCGACGTCCTGGGCGTCGATCGCCTCGAGGTAGCCGGGGTCGTTGAACGGGAAGTAGGTGCTCTGCAGGCCCGCCCGGAACCAGGGGGTGCGCGGCACCTTGCGGGTCCACACGTCCTCCCAGATCCGGTGGTACTCCGCGAGCCCGGCCGCGCCGGGCCCGGCCACCCGCCGGTACCACTCGTCGGCCAGCTGCTCGGCGTCGGCGTCGGCGTTCCACAGCAGCTTGCTGTACAGCCACGGCTTGACGCCCTCGCCCCAGTTCGGGTCCAGTTCGGACATCTGGGCGACGACGCCGTGGCGCACGGCGAAGCGGTACGCCTCGCTCATCGTGCGCGAGTACAGGCGCGGCGCGCAGTACAGGAAGCCGTAGACGTAGTCGTACCAGCCCAGCTGGGCCGCCCGCCGCTGCCAGAGCTGGGTGTGCTGCTGGTCGAAGCGACGCAATCCCTCGTCGATCCAGCCGAAGCGCTCCCGGGTCAGGAACGGGATCACCCGCGGGTGCAGGTCGAACGACGGCGGGTCGTAGACGTGGTCGTAGGCGATGACCCCGAACCATTTGGTGCCGGCGTAGTCCGGCCGCGCGGCGAGGACGCCCTCGACGACGGCGTTGACCCAGCGGTAGTAGACGTCGGACAGGTCGTACAGCGACAGCGAGTTGAGCTTCGTGACGTCGATCTCGTCCTCGCTGTACCCGGCGGAGTCGTTGACGCCGAGGGCGTAGCTGGTGACGTTCGGGTTGGCCGCGAAGTAGTCGAGGATGGTCTGCACGCCCTCGGTGACCAGTGCCGGTGCGGTGAACCGGGGTTGCCAGGAGGAGGCGGCGCCGGCCGCCGGGATCTTGGTCTGGCCGTTGATGATCGGGTAGAACTCGGGGTGGTACGTCGGCTTGGCCGGGTCGCCGTACTTGGCCGGCGGGAACATCGTGGCCAGGTTGTGCGAGAACGACAGGCTCCAGTGCACCCGGTTGTGCTCGGCCCAGTTGCCCTGGGGGTCGGTGGTCGTGAAGCTCGCGGTGGCGCCGTTCGGGTACGGGTACAGGATCCGGGATTGAAACGACGGGTCCTGGCGCACCGGCCCGGACGCGACCGACAGCGCGGTGGCGGCCGGGACGTCCACGCCGTCCGGACCGGGCAGCAGCCACCGCACGCCGACGAAGCGCTCCAGGAACTCGTAGGCGCCGAAACGGGTACCCCACGGGGTGGGGCCGAGGATCGTGACGGTCGCGCCGTGTGGGGCGAGCACGAAGCCGTCGCCGGACAGCCCGGCGAGGCGCTGCGCCAGGGCGGGGTCCGCGTCCGGTCCGGCCACGCCGATGTAGATGCGGCTGAGGCCGTCGAAGCCGGACAGCGCCGCGACGTTCGTGGTCGCCAGCTGGACGCCGGTGGCGGCCAGCACCGCCGTGGCGATGTCGGCCGCCGCCTCCTTCTCCTGGGGGTCCGGCGTGGCCGGCAGCACGAGCACGGCCAGGGCCCGGCCGCCGGACACGATCGGGACACCGGTGCCGGCGGTGGCGGGCGCCGGCACCG
>NZ_BAAARV010000108.1:0-35099 GCF_039532525.1 Dactylosporangium salmoneum | reverse complement strand
GCCAGGACCGGCACGGAGGCCGCCACCGCCCCGATCTGCAGCAGCCGGCGGCGGGCCAGGGGGTGGTGCGACGGATTTGCGGGCAGGGCGTTTCCGGGCATGGTGAAGCGCTCCTTGCAACAGGGGGTGAAAAGGATGCGGCCGCGGAAAAGGGTCAGGGCTCAGCGGCTGTAGCCGGCCGCGATGCCTTCGACGATCCGGCGCCCGAGCCACAGGTAGGCCACGAGCAGCGGGCCGACGATGATGATGAGCCCGGCGAACAGCACCGAGTACCGCGAGCCGGTGTACTGCATGGTCTGCATGAAGTTGTAGAGCGAGAGCGACAGCGTGGTCTTGGTCTGCAGCATGACCAGCGCGAAGAACGTCTCGCTCCAGTGCCCGATGGCCTGCATCACGAAGATGGTGATCAGACCGGAGCGGGCCAGCGGCAGCATGATGCGCCAGAAGACGTACCAAGGACTGGCGCCGTCGATCGCCCCGGCCTGCTCCAGCTCGGTCGGCATCGAGCGGAAGAACGCGGTGAGCAGGAACAGCGCGTAGGGGATCCCGGCGCCGATGTAGATGAGCATCAGGCCCCAGACCGAGTCGGTCAGCCCGATCTTGTCGAAGGCCACGTAGAGGGGGATGAACATGGTCTGCGCGGGGATGCCCAGCCCGAGCACGAACAGGCTCAGGTGGGTCCCGGCGCCGCGGATCTGGAAGCGGGCCAGGGCGTAGGCGGCCGGCGCGGCCAGCACGATGCAGCCGACCCCGGAACCGACCACCAGCACGAGCGAGTTCAGCACGCCGTCGCCGAACTGCCCCGACGTCCAGGCGATCTCGTAGTTGTCCCACGCGAAGTGGCTCGGCCAGCTGAACGGCTCGAGCACCATCTCCCGGGTCTCCTTGAGCGAGGACAGCAGCATCCACACCAGGATGAGCACGTCCACGGCGGCCAGCGCCCACACGAGGGGGATCAGCACGCGGGCCACCGGGCCGCGGGTTCGTCGCACGGTCTTCATCTGCGAGGCTCCCTGTCGCTAGTAGGTGACGGTGTCCTTGCGGACCACCCGGCGGGCCAGGAAGGTCAGCAGACCGGTGAGGATCAGCACGACGACGCCGGAGGCGGAGGCCACCCCGTAGTCGGCGAGGCCGTCGGGGTTGAAGGCCTCCGCGTAGGAGTACATCGCGAAGTTCCACACGTTCTTCGGCGGCAGGGAGCCGGCCGCGGCGGAGAAGGTCAGGATGAACTCGAACGTCTTGAGCGCGCCGATGCACCACAGGATCGCGCACACCGACACCACGTCCCAGGTCATCGGCAGCGTGATGTGGAAGAACCGCTGCCACGGGGTGGCGCCCTCCAGCTCGGCGGCCTCGTAGACCTCCGGCGGGATCCGGTCGACGGCGGCCATGAAGATGACCGTGTAGGTGCCGGAGCCGAGCCACACCATGCCGACCAGCAGCGTCTTGAACATGTTGTTCTCGGCGAGCCAGGCGGGGTGGTTGTGCACCCCGACCACGGACAGCAGGCGGTTCACCAGCCCGTCGGGGTTGAACAGGTAGCCCCACAGGATCGACACCACGATGCCGGGCACCAGCGAGGGGAAGAACACCACGGCCCGCACGAACCGCCGGCCGAGCATGTCGTGCATGAGCATGGTCAGCGTGAACGCCACCGCGAACACCGCCACGCCCACCCCGAGGACGATCCACAGGGTGTTCACGAACGCCGTGCCGAACACCGGGTCGGTCAGCATCGAGGTGTAGTTGTCCAGGCCCGCCCACTCCAGCGCGCCGGCCCCGGACCAGTGGTTCAGGCTGACCCAGATGGTGAAGACCGTGGGGGCCAGCATGATCAGCGCGTAGACGACGAGCGCCGGATAGACGAACGGCACGAACAGCCGCCGCCGGGAACGCTCGAACGGGGAGTACCGCGGCCGGGTGGCCGCCTTGCCGGCGGTCGTGGCCGCCACTTCGGTTCGTGCCAACTGCGTCGTCACGCGCTGATCACCCTTCTTCGCCGCGGGGCGCACTACTTCCAGAACGCGCTCGTCTGGCTGGCCATCTGGTCGATGAACTGCTCCGCGGTGAGCTTGCCGAAGACGAGCTGGTCGTCGAGCGCGTACAGCACCTTGGTCTCGAAGCCCTGGGCCGAGGTCGGGTACCGGTAGTTGTTCACCTGGTCGGCGTCGATCTGGTGCTTCATCCCGGTGAACATGGCCGGCGGGGCGACGTCCTTGGCCACCGGCAGGCTCCGCAGCGTGGTGGTCACCTGCTGCTGGTACTTGTTCTGCAGCACGAACGCGGCGAACTGCTTGGCGGCGTCGGGGTGCTTGGCCTTCTTGAAGATGCCGATCGAGCCGCCCTGGATCTTCACCTGGGGGACGGCGTGGCCGGGGGCGGCGGGGAACGGGAAGGACTGGAAGTCGAAGCCGGGCGCGGCGACGGCCGCCACCTCCTCCGGCAGCCAGCTGCCCATCAGGATGAAGTCGGCCTCGTCGTTGGCCCACTTGTTCTCCATCGCCGGGAACTTCGAGGCGTTGAAGCCGTCGATGAAGTACTTGCCCTTGGCCAGCCGCTCGACGAGCTTGGCCGCCTCCAGGTAGCCCGGCTGCTTCCACGTCTCGCCGGTCTTGTCGACGGCCGCCTTGACCAGCCCGTCGGGGCCGACGGTGGAGTAGACGAAGTACGAGAAGAAGTACGCGTTGTAGCTGGTGACGCTGCCGTCGAGCGCGATCGGGCGGCGCCCCTTGGCCTTGAGCCCGTCCAGGATGGTGAAGAACGCGTCCCAGTCCTTCGGCGGGTTGTCGATCAGCTCCGGGAACCGCTTGCCGTTGAAGAAGATGGCGTCGGAGGAGCCCCAGTAGGGCACCGACAGCGGTGCCTGCACGTTGCCGGCGTCGTCGAAGGTGGCTGAGCAGGTGCGGTAGGACTTGCCCACGACGTCGTCGATCGTCTTGGGCGTGCCGCTCACGGTGCTCTGGTAGACGTCGGTCAGCGGCAAGGTGCCGGCCACGAGCTGGTTGGTGAACGCGCTGACGCTGCCGTCGTAGACGTCGGCCGGCACGTTGTCGGTGTTGAGGGTCGGCACCAGTGCCTTGGTGGCGCCGCGGCCCTTCCACTGCACGTTGACCTTGATGCCGGTCTGCTTGGTGAAGTCGTCGATGATGCCCTGCATGAGCTTCTGGCCGGCCTCGCCCTTGGACCAGTAGCTCCACAGGTCCAGCTCGGTGTCCTTGCCCGCGGCGGTGGATGCGCCGCTGCCGTCGCCGCAGGCCGCGAGGCCGAGGAGCGCCGCGGCGCCCACGAGGGCCTGGCGGCGGGTGATGTTCGTCATGTGGGGGTGCCGTTCTGTGAGGATGAACATGACCGATGTGGTGATCGCACCTGACGACTGGGTGGGCCGGGGCGTGTGCACTGGTTGGGGTGTCCCTATGAGTCAGGTGCGTCGATGCGTGAGATACTGAGGAGAGGGAGAGGGGTAGCCGCGGCCGGGCCGCGGCGGGGAGAGGAAGAGGCGGCTGCCGTGCCTGACCGTGCCGGATCGGAACATGGCCGCAGTCACGTGCTGGCGAGCGTGGTTCGCCTGGTCAACACCGGCCCCGAGGCCGGCGAGGGCGAGCTGCTCGACAGTGTCGCGCGACTACGGGACTTCATCGCGGAGGCGCAGGTGACCGAGGTCCGGCCGCCGACCGGCGCCGACCTCGCTGCGCTGCACGAGTTGCGCCGCCGCCTCTACAGCGTGTTCGCCGCCTCCACGATGGCGGACGCGGTGCTGCGGGTCAACGAGATCCTGGCCGCGGCACCGATTCAGCCGCGACTGACCACGCACGACGGGCGCCCGCCTCACCTGCACTTCTTCCCGCCGTATGCGACCCTGACCGACCATCTCGCCGCGGACTGCGCCATGGCCTTGTCCCTCCTGATCGCCGACGGGGAGCGGGCCCGGCTGCGCATCTGCGCCGCCGAAGACTGCTCCCGGGTGTTGTATGACGAGTCGCGCAACCGCACGCGCCTGTACTGCGACAGCCAGCGCTGCGGCAATCGCCTGCACGCCGCGGCATATCGGGCCCGCCGCCGCTCCGTCTGACGGGGGATCACCGTACCCGTTGCCACCGCCCGGGCCGGCCGGCTGCCGACCGGGCTGGGCGTTGACGTGCAACCGGTTGCATAGTTTACTGATCACGGCAGCGCTCGTCCAGTACGAGATTGTCAAAGACCTCGTCATCGCCTTGACATCGGGTCCAGCTGCCCATCCGGGGCGATTCCGGGCGTGACCGCGCGCCGCCCCGGCCGTCTCCCTGAGCTTCTGGAGAATCGCATGCTTCGCGAATCAGCCGATCCCGCGGCCCGGCCGCCGGTACCGGCCCAAGCCGGCCACGCGCGGCGCCGCACGGTCGACCTCCTGCACGTCGAGATCCACCCGGACCCGGTCGCCGCCGGCCGGGCGGCCGCCGCCGTCATCGCCGACGAGCTGCGGGCCGTGCTGCGCGACAAGGAGGTGGCGCGCGTGGTGTTCGCGGCCGCGCCCTCGCAGGACGCCACCCTCGACGCACTCGCCGCCGCGCCGGACCTCGACTGGTCCCGCGTGGTGGCGTTCCAGATGGACGAGTACCGCGGGGTGGCGCCCGGAGATCCGGCGTCGTTCGCCGGCTACCTGCGTCGGCGCCTGTTCGACCGGGTCCGGCCCGGACGGATCCTGATCCTGGACGGCACCGCGTCGGCGGCGCAGGAGCTCGCCCGCTACGCCGACCTGCTGCTCGACGCCCCGCTCGACATAGTGTGTCTGGGCATCGGGGAGAACGGGCACATCGCGTTCAACGATCCCGACGTCGCGGACTTCGCCGACCCTGAGGTGGTGAAACTGGTGACCCTGGACGACCGCTCGCGGCGCCAGCAGGTCTCCGACGGCTGCTTCGCGAGCCTGGCGGAGGTGCCGCGGGAGGCGTTCACGCTCACCGTCCCGACCCTGCTGTCCGCGGCGGTACTCGTCGGCTCGGTGCCCGGCGCGGCGAAGGCGGAGGCGGTGGCCGCGACTCTGGACGGTCCGGTTCGCCAGGCGGTGCCGGCCACCGCGCTGCGCAGCCACCCGCGGTGCACGCTGTTCGTCGACGCAGCCGCGGCCGCCGGGCTCACCGGCGCGCCGCCGCTCGGGTAGTGCGCGCCGTGCCGTTCGAACTGATCGGGCGGATCCCCGGCCGCCCCGGTGTCAGTCGGGTCCGGGTGGCCGGCGGGGTCGTCGAGCGGGTCGAGCCGGCCGCCGGCGACGCCGCGGACCTCATCGTCCCGGGCCTGGTGGACCTGCAGGTCAACGGCTGGGCGGGGCTCGACGTCAACGCGGCGGACGTCGACGCCGACACGATCGAGCGCCTGGTGCGCGAACAGTGGCGGCTGGGCGTGACCCGCCTGTGCCCGACCGTGATTACCGGGCCACCGCAGCGGATCGAGCGCGCGCTCGCGGCGATCGAGCGGGCGCGGGCCCGCGACCCGCTGCTCGCGCACGCGATCCCGGGCGCGCACCTGGAAGGCCCGCTCCTGGCCCCGCAGGACGGTCCGCGCGGCGCGCACGACCCGGACCTGGTGGCGGCGGCCGACGCCGCGGAGGTCGGCCGGCTGGTCGCCGGCGGGCGGGTACGGGTCCTCACGCTGGCCCCGGAACGGCTCGGCGCGCTGGACCTCGTCGCCGCCGCGTCCTCGGCCGGGGTGCTGGTCGCGATCGGGCACACCGCGGCGAGCCCCGCGCTCATCGACGCCGCGGTGGCGGCAGGGGCCCGGCTGTCCACGCATCTCGGCAACGGCGCACATCCGGTACTGCCGCGACATCCCAACTACATCTGGGCGCAGCTGGCCCGCGACGAGCTCGCCGCGAGCTTCATCGCCGACGGCCACCACCTGGACGCGGCCACCTTCACCGCCATGGTGCGGGCCAAGGGGCCGGGCCGGGCGCTGCTGGTCAGCGACAGCGTCGCGCTCGGCGGGCAGCCGCCGGGGCAGTACCGCACGCCGGTCGGCGGCCAGGTCGTGCTGGAGCCGGACGGCCGGCTGCGGCTGGCCGGCTCGACCCTGCTCGCCGGGGCGGCCCGCAGCCTGCTCGACGGGCTGGCCTGGGCCGTCGAGACCGCGCGGGTGCCGCTCGCGGACGCGGTGCGGATGGCCGGCGCGGTCCCGGCGGGTCTGCTGGGGCTGGACGGACACGCGGACGTCGAGCCGGGGCGGACCACCGATCTGGCCGTGCTGCGGCCCGGTCCGGACGGCTGGCGGGCCGTCGCGACGGTCGTGGCCGGGCGGCTCGTGCACGGCGCCTGAGCCCGCGGCGCCGGTCTGCGGGCTGCCACCACCCTGGACGCCGTGCCCACCGCATGCCGCGCCGCCGCGGCCTCGCGGCGCCGCAATTCCGAAGGCCCGTCCGTGCCAAGGCCTTCCCAACGTGCAACCGGTTGCACTACAGTGACGGAACCGCCGTCCCGGACCTCTGGAGAGGCGATGCAGCAGTGCTCAGCGCGCGGGACCGGTCGAGCGCCGGACGACCAGCTCGGTCGGCAACACCGTCCGGCTCGCGCCGATCGACCCGCCTTCGAAACTCGACAGCAACGCGTCGACCGCGACCCGCCCGGCCGTGGCGGCTCCGCCGCTCACCGAGGTCAGTGGCGGGGCCGTGTGCTCGGTAATGACGTCGTCGCAACCGACGACACTGAGGTCCTCGGGCACTCGGAGCCCGGCCTCCTGCAGGCCGGAGACCAGCCCGACGGCCAGCACGTCGTCGAACGCGATCGCCGCGGTGACCGCCGTGCGGCCCAGCTTGCGCGCGGCGTCGACGCCGGCCTCGTGGGTGGAGACGTACGGGCCGAGCAGGGCCGGTTCGAGCCCGTGGTGGCGGCAGCGCTCCAGCACGGCCTTGCGCCGCTGGGTGTTGGCCCACGAGCGGGCCGGGCCGCCGATGTACGCGATCTCGTGGTGCCCCAGCGACACCAGGTGGTCGACGGCCTGGTGCATGCCCACGGTCGAGTCAATGAGGATGCACGGCATGTTCGGCACCTCGCGATTGACGAGGATCACCCGATCCTGCGCCGGGATCTCCCGCAGCTTGGTCGTGCTCATCCGGGGCGAGCACAGCACGACCCCGTCGACGTGCCCGGCGAAGTGGGTCAGCTGGTTCCACTCCTCCTTCGGGTTCTCGTCGCCGTCGGCGACGTAGACCGAGTAGCCATGGGCGCGGGCCCGGTGCTGGGCCGCCTTGATCAGAGGCGGGAAGAACGGGTTGGCGATGTCCGGCACGACCAGGCCGATGTTCATCGACTTGCCGGTCGTGAGCGCCTTGGCGAACCGGTTGGGCTGGTAGGCGTGGCGCTGCGCGGCGGCCAGCACGCGGCTGACGGTCTCGGCGGTCAGCCGCTCCGGGTGGGAGAACGCCCGCGACACGGTCGACGTGGACAGGCCGAGCTCCGCCGCCAGCTGCGAGAGCGTGATGGCCATCGGCAACCCCTTTCGGCTCGGAGGACGCGACGAGTGTTCCAGAATGTAGCCCGCCGTTGCGGCACGCCGTACGCGGATGTGCGAAACGGTACCCGAGCGCCGCGACCCGCGGCCGGGCCCGGGAATGGTACCGAATGAACGTCCTGGTGATCGGCGGATCCGGGCGCGTGGGCGCGATGCTCCTCGGGCCCCTCGCGCGCACCCACCACGTGACCGTGGCCGACCGGGTGCCGCCCGGCCCGGGCATCGCGTTCAGACTGGTCGATGTGGCCGACTTCGGTGGCCTCGCCGCCGCGATGGCGGGCCAGGACGCGGTGGTATACCTGGCGATGGGCCCGAACGACGGCTGGGGCGACCCGCAGCGGTGGGCGCCCGCGCACTTCGCGGTCAACGTCACCGGCCTGTACCTGGCCCTGCAGGCCGCGGCCCGGGCCGGCGTGCGGACGTTCCTGCACGCGAGCACGGCCTCGGTGTTCGAGGACTACTTCGGGTTCGGAGCCGAGCTGGAGCACCGCGCGCCGGATGCCACCGACGCCTACGGGCTCAGCAAGCGCCTGGGCGAGCAGGTGGCCGAGGCGGCGGCCCGGGAGCACGGCCTGGCGGTGGCGTCGCTGCGGCTGTGCGGGCCGCTGCCCGACGACGAGTGGCGGGCGTACGACGGCTGGCCGGACCCGCACGTGATGACCGCCGGCAGCGACGTGGCGGCCGCGTTCCTGGCCGCGCTGCGCGTCGTGCCCGCGCACGGGCCCGGATACCGGACGTACTGCATCACCGGCGACCACGACGGCCGGTTCATCGACGCCGGGCCGACCCGGCGGGCGCTCGGCTGGGCCCCGCTGGCCCGTCGCGAGGACGTCGCCGGCCCCGCCACGACGGAGGCGGGCTCGTGACCGCCGGGCGGGTGGACGTGCCGGCCGGGCCCGGCGACACCTGGACCGCCGGGCATGCGCCGTGGCGGCTGGACGCGCTGACCCGCGACGAGGTGGTCCGGCGCGCCCCGGCGGCGACCGTCGTCGTGCCGCTCGGCTCCACCGAGCAGCACGCGGCCCGGCTGCCGATGGGCACCGACTCCCTGCTTGCCGAGGCGGTCGTGGAGCGGGCGGTGCGCCGCGCCGCCGAGTCGGCCGACGTGCTGCGCACCCCGGTGCTGCCCTTCGGCGCCGCGCACCACCACCTCGACCTCGGCGCCGCGGTCAGCCTGTCCATCCCGGTGTACCTGCAGGTGCTGGCCGAGGTCGCGCAGAGCCTGGTGCGCACCGGCTTCCCCCGCGTGGTCTTCGTCAACGGCCACGGCGGGAACGAGAACGTCCTGCGGGCGGCCGCCGACCGGCTGGTGCACGAGCTGGCGCTGCCGGCCACCGTCGCGGCCGTGTCGTACTGGGCGGTGGCGCCCGAGGCGCTCGCCGCCGCCAGTAACGGGATGGCCGCGGTGCCCGGGCATGCCGGTGACTTCGAGATCTCCCTCATGCTCGCCGTCCGTCCCGGCCTCGTGCGCGACCCCGCGCCCGCCGCGGGCGCCGGCGAACCGGCCCGCCGCGAGCCGCTGGCCGACCCGGAGCCGCCCGGCTGGCACGTCCGCCGGCCGGGGCTGTGGCTGGCGAGCGGGGGACGTACCGACGACGGCTCGGGCGCCGGCGCGGACGTCGGCGCCGCAGTCCTCGACCTGCTCGCCCGGCGGCTGGCCGACGGGCTCCTCGCCATACACGGCGGTGCCCGATGACCCCGGCCGTGAAGCGCGTGGACCGGCTGTACCTCAACGTCCCCTTCCGGCCCCGGCTGCGCCCCTGGCACACCCGGCTGATCTGGGGCTGGCAGGTGGTCGAGCTGATCCGGATCGAGACCACCGACGGCACGGCCGGCTGGGGGGAGCGGCTGCCCCACTACACCTGGGGCGAGACCTCCGACGCGGCCCTCGACTGGACGCTCGGCCGGCCGGTCGGCGAGCTGCTCGGCGACGACCGGCTCGGGCCGGCGCTGCAGATGGCGGCGTACGACGCGGCCGGGAAGGCGCTGGGTGTGCCGGCGCACCGGCTGTTCGGCCGGCCGATGGTCCGCGAGGAGGTCGGGCTCGCCTGGTGGGCGACCGACCTGCCGCCGGAGGTGCTCGCCGAGGAGGCCCGCGACGCGGCGGCCGCCGGCTACCGGGTGCTCAAGACCAAGCCGCGCCCGTGGTTCGACGTGTGGCGGCAGCTGGAGCTGGTCGGGGCGGCCACGCCGGAGGACTTCACGGTCGGCCTGGACTGGAACGGCACGCTGCGCGACGCCGGCACCGCCAAGCCGGTGCTGCTCGACCTCGAGCGCTTCGCCAAGGTGGCCGTGTTCGAGACCCCGATACCGCACGAGGACGTCCGCGGTTACCGGGAGCTGCGCTCGGTCCTCGGCCGCCCGCTGTACATGCACCTGGTGGACGACCCCGGCCTCGACGAGACCGTGGACGCCTGCGACGGATACGTCATCCACGACGGGATCGTCTCCGTCCTGACCAAGGGCCTGCGGGCCGCCGCCTTCAACAAACCGTTCTGGCTGCAGGTCGTCGGGCTCGGCCTCACCACGGCGCTGTGCGCACAGCTCGCCGCGGTGCTGACCCACGCTCGCCGGCCGCACGTGAGCTGCCTGAACATCTGGGAGAACGACCTGCTGGCCGACCCGCTGCGGGTGGCGCACGGCAACCTGGCGGTGCCCGCCGGGCCCGGCCTGGGCGTCGAGATCGACGAGGCGAGCGTGCACCGCTACGCCGTCGCCGGCCCGACGCCGCCGGAGCGCCCCGGTGAGCTGCTCACGGTCCGCTGGCCCACCGGCCGTTCGATCGACTTCACGTCGTACGCCGCCTGCAACGACGCCTTCCTGATGGGCAACGAGGCGCCGCAGGAGCGCGGCGTCACCCTCGACGTGACCCCCGACGACGGGTCTTCGCAGTGGCGCAGCCGGTTCGCCACCGCCCGGGCCCGGGATCACCGCCTGTTCGGCACCTGCTGACGGGCCGCGCGAACGCACCATGCCCCCCGTCGTTTCCGCGGAAGGGAATTTCGTGACTAACGTCAAGGACTACGGCGCCGCCGGCGACGGCAGCACCGACGACACCAGCGCCATCCAGGCGGCCCTGACCGCCGCCGACGCCGCGCACGACTTCGTGTACTTCCCGCCCGGCGTCTACATCGTCAACCACACCCTCGCGCTGTCCGGCCACTCGTCGGCCATCCACGGCGCCGGGGCGAAGCGCACCAGCACCCCCAACGGGGGCGCACCACAGGGCACCGTCATCAAGGCGATCAACCAGACCGGGCCGGTGCTGGACTTCACCGGCTTCAAGTTCCCCGACAGCCACCGCGGCCGGATCACCTTCGGCGGCTTCGCCGTGCAGGGCGACGGGGCGAGTGACGCGACGAAGGCCCACAGCGGCATCAGCATCCCGATCGGCGAGTCGGCCAACTTCACCGACATCGCCATCGAGCAGACCGGCGGCCCGGGGCTGGACATCGGCCGGGTGTACCTCTCCGACTTCAACCGCATCACGATCGTGACCCCGGTCGACGCCAGCGCCAACGACGTGCCGTACCTGCGGGCCACCGCCACCAACGGCTGCCGGTTCATCGGCGTCGGGCTGCGCTCGATGACACCGGTGGGCAACACGACCACGGCGGACGTGGGCGCGACCGGTGCCCTCGTGGTGCAGGAGAGCGCCTCCTACGAGCCGGAGCGCAACCTGTGGCTGGGCTGCTGGGCCGAGAACCTGCACGTGCCCAGCGGCGGGACGATCGTCCTGCACCGGGGCGGCGACAACGTCATCGACTCGTTCCAGTTCTTCGACTGCGGGAAGGTCTCCGGGGCTACGGGCACCGCGTACTTCCGCTTCCAGGCACCCGCGGTCAATGGCACGAACGGCGGCAACCAGCTGCGCGGCGTGATCCCGGGCCTGAACACGTCGGCGACCGCCATCGACGTCGGCGTGGACATGCAGCACAGCCGCAACAGCGTGTTCGGCGTGAAGGGCTACAAGGGCGGCAACGTGCGGCTGGCCAGCGGGGTGGAGTACGTCACCGTGCTGCTGACCGGCAGCGAGTCGCAGGCGACGACGAACACCGCGCCCGCCGTCATCGACAACTCGGGCATGCTGACCAACACGGTCATCGACCTGATGGCCGGGCTGTTCCAGCTGCCCCAGGCGGCCACGTTCAGGCTCGGCGCGGACACGACGGTGCAGCGGGCCGGCGTCGGTACCGTCAACGTCGGCAGGCTCGCCGTCACCAACGCCGCGTCCGCGTCCGCGCTCGGCACGGTCGTGCGCAAGATCCAGGTGTTCGACGCCGCCGGCACCAGCCTGGGGTACCTGCCCGTCGTCTCGGAGTCGTCGTGACCGCCCCGCGGGTCACCCGGCGCGCGGTGCTGCGGGCCGCCGCGCTCGCCGGTGCCGGGGTCGCCGCCGCCGGGCTGCTGCCCGCCCGGCCGGCCGCCGCCGCCGCGGTCCCCGGCGCGGGGAACGACACCACCGGTACCGCCGCCGCGAGCACCGCCGCCGCGGACGTCGCCGACCAGTACACCCTGTTGTTCTAAGGAGAAGACACCTGTGAAGGTTGCCGTGCTCGGAGCGGGACGGATGGGCGAGACCGTCATCAACCACCTGCTCAAGTCCGAACTGGTGGACGGCATCGTCGCCCAGGACATCCGCCCCGAACGGGTGGCCGAGCTCATCGCGCGCTACGGGATCGGCGGCGCCGTCGAGCTCGACGACGTGCTGGCCGACGCCGGCATCCCGGTCGTGTTCGTGACCTCGTCGAACGACGCGCACCGGGAGCTGACCACCCGCGCCCTGCGAGCCGGCAAGGCGGTGATGACCGAGAAGCCGATGGCCACCCGCTTCGACGACGCGGCCGACATGGTCGCCGAGGCCGAGCGGACCGGCGGGTTCCTGCAGGTGGGGTTCGAGCTGCGGTACTCCCGGCTCTACACCACCGTGAAGGACTGGATCGATGCCGGTCTGCTCGGCCGGGTCGTCAACACCAGCTGCACGTACATTTCCAGCGAGTTCTGGGGCCCGCACGCCTGGCGGCGCACCAAGGCCGGCAGCGGCGGGATGTTCGGCGAGAAGCTCAGCCACTACGTCGACCTGAGCCGCTGGTGGGTCGGCGACGCGGTGCGGGACGTCTACGCGCCGGCCGCGCCCAATGTGGTGCCGTACTTCGAGGTGCACGACAACTTCCACGCCACGCACCGGTTCGCCGGCGGCGCCACGGGCCACCTGACCTTCATGATGGCGCCCGCGGCGAAGGTGGAGTCCGACCCGTTGCAGGCCCCGGACTACGTGCCCGGGGACGGCCACGAGCTGTCGTACCTCGTCGTCGGCACCGCCGGCGCGGCGCGCACCGACGTGTTCGCCCGCACGGTGAGCCGCTGGACGTTCGAGCTGACCGACGCGGGCCTCGTGAGCACCCTCGTGGAGACCCGCTCATGGACCAAGGAGGAGGACCACCGCTACATCCACAACACGCACGACCAGACCCTCGACATCGTCCGGCGGGTCGCCGCGGGGCAGCCGCCGAGCATCGCCCCGCGCGACGCGCTCGACACGATGCGGCTGTGCTTCGCGGCGGAGCGCTCCGCCGAGGAGGGGCGGATCGTCGGCCTCGACGAGATCGGCTGAGTCCGTTGCCGCCGGCAGCACCGCCCCGTTTGCTCGACGTCGACCTGGCGACCGGCCGGATCCGGCGCACGGAGCGCGATCCGGGCGAGTGGGCGGATCGGCCGGGCGGTGCGCTGATCGCCCTCGACCTCATCGCCGAGGCCGAGGCCGCGGGCGCGATCGGGGACGACGCCCCGGTCGTGCTCGCCGGCGGCGTCGTGGCCGGGTTCCGGTTCCCGGGGCTGGCCCGCGCCGGCGCGGTAGGCCGCTCGCCGCTCACCGGGGGAGTGGTCGACGCGCGCATCGAGGGCCATTTCCCGGCCGCGCTGCGCGACTGCGGCCTCACCGCGATCTCGGTCCGGGGCCGGGCGAGCGCGCCGTGTTACCTGCTGGTCACCCCGGACGGTGCCCGAATCGCCGACGCGCGCGAGCTGTGGGGGCGCACGACCGGGCAGGCGACCGAGCTGCTGCGGCGGCGGCACGGCCGGGCCGCCCGCGTGGCGGCGATCGGACCGGCCGGCGAGCACCGGGTCGCGTTCGCCGACATCGTCTGCGACGGCGGGTTCGCCGCCGCCCGCGGCGGGCTCGGCGCGCGGTGGGGCGCCAAGCGGCTCAAGGCGGTCGTCGTGCTGCCCGGCGAACCTGCGGAACCGTTCGACCCCGAACGGCTCGGTGCGCTCGGGCACCGCTTCCGCGCGGCGCTGCCCGGCAGCGTGCTCGCCACCGGGCAGCGCCGCCCGCCCGGCTTCGGCGCCTGGATGGGCACCGCGGCGGCCGAGGGCTACGGCGTCGTGGAGAACTACCGCACCTCCCGGCTGCCGGCGCCCAATCCGCTGGCCGCGCGGGCGTTCCTCGCCGCGCTGCGCTGGGACGGCGGCGCCTGCCCGGGCTGCCCGGTCGACTGCGTCAAGGGCTTCGGCACCGAGGGACACGGCCCGGGCGGGAGCGCGCTCGCGCTGCACCAGGAGGCGGTCGCCGCGCTCGGCCCGAACCTCGGGGTGTACGACCTGCCGGAGATCCTGCGCGCCAACGCCGCCTGCCACCGGCTCGGCCTCGACCCGGTGTCGGCCGGCCTGACGCTCGGCTGGGCCTGTGAGGTCGCCGAGCACGGGATCGCCCTGGCCCCCGACGCGCCCCGGTTCGGCCAGCCGCACCGCCTCGGCCGGTGGCTCGGCCGCATCGCGCACCGCGAGGGCCTCGGCGACCTGCTCGCCGACGGCGTCGCGGCGGCGGCCCGGCAGACCCGGCCCGACCTGGCCATGCAGGCGGGCGGGATGGAGCTGAGCACGTTCGACCCGCGCCGGCTCCCAGGCCTGGCGGTGGCGTGGGCCGCCTCGCCGCTGGGCATCCGCTACGACGCGGCCGAGCACGACATCGACTTCGACCCGGCCGAGGGCCTGCCCGACGCGGCCGCGCGACTGGCGGAGCTGGGCCTGGAGCCGCTGCCCGGCGCGGAGCTCAGCCCGCGCAAGGCCCGCCGGACCGCACGGCTGCTGGAGCTGTGGAGCGGCCTGGAGGCGTTGGGCGTGTGCGTCTTCGCCGGGCCGCCGACGCGCGTGCTGAGCGTCGCGGACGTGTGCGAGGTGCTCGCCGCGGCCGGCGGGCTGGACGCCGATGCGCAGCGCATCCTGCACTGGGGCCGGGAACGGCTCGCCCGGGCGCGGCGGCTGCATCCGGACCCCGACGCGGCGGAACTTCCCGATCGCTTCTTCACCGAGCCGATCGACGCCGGCCCGGCCGCGGGCGCGGTGCTGGACCGCGCCCGGTTCGCGCAGGCCCGGGCCGAGCTGGCGCGGGCGCTGGGCTGGGCTGAGGGCAGCGACCCGGTGTCCAGCGTGTAGCGGTGCAGTCAGCACCAGCGTCTCGGAGAAGCAGCCGACGTGGTCGTCGAGATCCGGGTCGTCGCGGCCGAGCACCGCCGTGGATGGCCGCGACGATGTCGGTGCCGCCGGCGCCCTTGACCAGATAGCCGAGGGCAACCCCGTGGTCGCCGGGATCGACCTCGTGGTCAGCGTGAGGTCAAGACCCAGCAGTACAACGAGTGGGTCGCGCAGAGCATGATGCAGTACCACAACTTCCGCTACGCCGGATTCAAGATCTTCTACCAGCTGGAGTGATGCCGTCGGCGGCGAGCCGGGTGGCGGTGGCGGCGCCGAGGCCGCTGGCGGCGCCGGTGACCAGGGCGGTACGGGTGCTGCTCATCAGGCTGCGCTCTCAGTGGGATTCGCGGGAGACCTGGCTGCCGCTGGAGCCGGTGAGGAAGGTGAGGTCCGCGCCGGTGTCGGCCTGGCCGACGGTGTCGACGTAGAGGCGCTCCCAGCCGCGGCGCGGTGCCGCGAACGCCTGCACGGCTGCCGGGGCCGGTTCGCGGGCGGCGAGTTCGGCGTCGGGGATGTCGACGTCGATGCGCCGGTTCGGCACGTCGAGGACGATCATGTCGCCGGTGCGGACCCGGGCGAGGGGCCCGCCAGCGGCCGCTTCCGGGGCGACGTGGAGTACCACGGTGCCGTACGCGGTGCCGCTCATCCGCCCGTCGCAGATGCGGACCATGTCGCGGACACCGGCGGCGAGGAGCTTCGCCGGCAGCGGCAGGTTGGCGACCTCGGGCATGCCGGGATAGCCCTTGGGGCCGCAGCCGCGCAGGATGAGGACCGAGTCGGCGGTGACGTCGAGGCCGGGGTCGTCGAGGCGGGCGTGCAGGTCCTCGACGGAGTCGAAGACGACGGCCGGGCCGCGGTGGGTCAGCAGCCGCGGTGAGGCGGCGGCCGGTTTGATGACCGCGCCGTGCGGGGCGAGGTTGCCGCGCAGGACGGCGATGCCGGCGCGGGGCTGCAGCGGCTGTTCCCGGGTGCGGATCACCTCGCGGTCGTGGACGCGGGCCTCGCCGAGGTGTTCGACGAGGGGCCGGCCGGTGATGGTCAGGGCCGTGGGGTCGAGCAGGTCGCGGACCTCGGCGAGGACGGCGTGCAGGCCGCCGGCCCGGTAGAGGTCGTCCATCAGGAACCGGCCGGCGGGCAGCAGGTCGACCAGCAGCGGCACGGCCGAGCCGGTGCGGTCGAAGTCGTCGAGGGTGAGTTCGATGCCGAGCCGCCCGGCGATGGCCAGCAGGTGCACGACCGCGTTGGTGGAGCCGCCGAGCGCGGCGAGGGCGACGATCGCGTTGAGGAACGAGCCGCGGGTCAGTACCGCGCCCGGGGTACGGCCGGCGTCGACGAGCTCGACGGCGAGCACGCCGGTGGCGTGGGCGGCCTCCAGCAGCCGGCTGTCGGGGGCGGGGGTGCCGGCGATGCCGGGCAGGGTCATGCCGAGCACCTCGGCGAGCAGGCCCATGGTCGAGGCGGTGCCCATGGTGTTGCAGTGGCCCTTGCTGCGGATCATCGAGGACTCCGACCGGCGGAACTCGGCCGCGGACAGTGTGCCCGCGCGGACCTCCTCGCTGAGCTTCCACACGTCGGTACCGCAGCCCAGCGGCACACCCCGGAAGGTCCCGGTGAGCATCGGCCCGCCCGGCACCACCACCGCCGGCAGGTCGACCGAGGCGGCCCCCATGAGCAGCGCGGGGATCGTCTTGTCGCAGCCACCGAGCAGGACCACGCCGTCGATCGGGTTGGCCCGCAGCATCTCCTCGATCGCCATCGCGGCCATGTTGCGCCACAGCATCGCGGTGGGGCGCACCTGCGTCTCGCCCAGCGACACCACCGGCAGGTTGAGCGGGATGCCGCCGGCCTGGTAGATGCCGTCGGAGACGCTGCGGGCCACCTCGTCCAGGTGTGCGTTGCAGGGGGTCAGGTCGGAGGCGGTGTTGGCGATGGCGATGTGCGGCCGCCCGTCGAACGCGTCGGCCGGCAGCCCGCGACGCATCCAGGCGCGGTGGATGTAGCTGTTGCGATCGTCGCCGCCGTACCACTGTGCGCTGCGCCGTGCCACCATCGCATGCTCCAACTTTCCAATATTCGGAAACTAGATTCGGAAGTCGGAATCGTGGCGCCAATCGTATGGGACGGCCCCCGTCTTGCGGAAGTACTTTCAATTTATTGGAACACAGATCTACTATCTGGAACCGTGACGGATGAAGAGTCGGAAGCCGACGGCCGGCTGGTCGGATCCGATCGGGTCCTGGCCGTGCTCGCCGAGCTGGCCAGGCACCCCGACGGCATCGGGCTGGAGGACATGGCCCGGGCGGTGGCCAGCGCCAAGCCCACCGTCCACCGTGCCCTCGCCTCGCTGCGCCGCGCCGGGTTCGCCGGCCAGGACGGCTACGGCCGGTATGTCCTCGGCGACGAGTTCCTGCGGCTGGCGTTCGCCCACCACGAGGCCCGGCCGGACCACGTGCGGGTCCAGCCGATCCTGCGCGCGCTGTGCGACCGGTACGGCGAGACGGTCCACTATGCCGTCCTCGACGGCCGGTCGGTGGTCTACCGCTCCAAGCTCGACCCGTCGGTCGGGGCGGTCCGGCTGACGTCGGTCATCGGCGGGCGCAACCCCGCGCACTGCACCGCCGTCGGCAAGGTCCTGCTCGCCGCGTCGCTGGCCACCGAGGAAGCCGTCCGCACCTGGATCGGCGACCGGCCACTCGAGTCACGCACCGAGCGTTCGGTGTCCACCGCCGAGCAGCTGCACGCGGCGCTCGTCCGGGTCCGCCAGCAGGGCTACGCCGTCGAGGACCAGGAGAACGAGCCGGGCGTCGGCTGTCTCGCCGTCCCGGTGTACCTCACCTCGCCGACCGTGCCCAGCGGCGCGATCAGCGTCAGCGGCCTGGTGTACCGCACCCCGATGGAGAAGCTCGTCGACGACCTGCCCGCCATCCGCGCGATCGTCGCCGGCGAGACGGAGCGCCCATGACCGCAAGGTTCACCGCGCGGGCGGCGTCCGCGGACGGGTACTTCCTCGGCGAGGGCCCGGTGTGGGACCCGGACCGGCAGCGGCTGCTGTGGGTCGACATCGTCCCCGGCCGGGTCTTCGCCGGCCGCCTGCAGCCGGACGACACGATCACCGTCGCCGAATCCTGGTCGTTCGGGGCCACGGTCGGCGCGGTCGCCGTCTCGGCCACCGGGGAGCTGCTCGTCGCCGAGCGCGAGACGGTCACGCACGGCGGCCGGACGGTGGCTCGCGTCCTGCCCGAGGGCGGCCCGAGCCGGCTCAACGACGGCGCCGTCGACCCCGCCGGCCGCTTCCTCGTCGGCAGCCTGCGCCAGCACGAAGGACCCGGCGGCCACGAGGTCCTGGTCCGCCTCGACGGCGGCGCCGTCACCACGCTCGACGACGACCTGACCCTGTCCAACGGCCTGGCCTGGAGCCCGGACGGCCGCGAGCTCTACAGCATCGACACCATCCCCGGCACCGTCTGGGCCCGCGGCTACGACCCGCACACCGGCGCGACCGGGCCCCGGCGGGAGCTGTTCACCGTCACCGACGGCTTTCCCGACGGCATGTGCACCGACGCCGACGGCCACCTGTGGATCGCCGTGTGGGGCGGCGGCCGCGTCGAGTGCCGCCACCGCGACGGCACCCTGCTCGCCGTCGTCGAGGTCGACGCGCCGCACACCTCCAGCGTCACGTTCGCCGGCCCCGGCCTCGACGTCCTGGTCATCACCACGGCCCGGCAGGACCTGTCGCCCGACGACCTCGCCGCGCATCCGGACTCGGGCCGGCTGTTCACCGCCCGCGTCGGCGTCACCGGCCCGGCCGCGCCGTACTGGGACCCTGCCCTCTGACCCCGGAGACAACCTGATGCTGCCCTTGCATATCCGCGAACCCGGCGACCTGATCAGCGCCGGCACCCCGCGCGGCCCGCGCTGATGCGGGCCCTGGTCTTCACCGGACCCGGTCAGGCCGAGGTCCAGGACGTTCCCGAGCCTACGGCCGCGGCCGGGCAGGTCGTCATCGACGTGGAGCGGGTCGGCGTCTGCGGCACCGACGCGGAGCTGTTCACCGGCGAGATGAGCTACCTGCACACCGGCCGCTCGTCATACCCGCTGCGGCCCGGCCACGAATGGGCCGGCATCGTCACCGCGGCCGGTCCGGGTGTCGACGAGGCGTGGATCGGGCGGCGGGTCACCGGCGACACGATGATCGCCTGCGGGCACTGCCGGCGCTGCCACGCCGGCCGGCACCACGTCTGCGCCGAGATGCGCGAACTCGGCATCGCCGGCGGTTTGCCGGGAGCCCTCGCGGAGCGGCTGGCCTTCCCGGCCGCTTCCTTGAAGCCGCTGCCCGACACGGTGGACGCGACCCTCGGCGCCCTGGTCGAGCCGGGCGGCAACGCGCTGCGCGCGGTCGCGGCCGCCGCCATCGAGGCCGGAGAACGGCTGCTTGTGCTCGGCACCGGCACCATCGGGCTGCTCGCGGCCATGTTCGCCCGCGCCCGCGGCGCCGAGGTCCACCTCCTCGGACTGCGCCCCGAGCCGCTGACCGCCGACCTTGGCTTCGAGCACGCCTGGACCCGCCCGACGCTGCCCGACCTCGCCTGGGACGGCGTCATCGACGCCACCAACGGCGCCGGGATGCCCGCCCTCGCCGTCGAGCTCGTGGAGCCCGGCCGGCGCGTCGTCTACATCGGACTGTCCGGCACGCCCAGCGCCGTCGACACCCGCACCGTCGTGCTCAAGGACGTCACCGCGATCGGCATCCTCGGCGCATCCGCCGGCCTGGAGGGCGCGATATCGGCGTACGGCAGCGCGGCGGTCGACCCGCGGCCGCTGGTGGCCGCGACCGTCAGCCTCGAGGAGATCGTCAGCGTGCTCGCCGGGAACCGTCCCCCGGGTGCGGGAGCCGGTCCGAAGATCCTCGTGGACCCGCGGCGATGACCCCGTTCACCGGACTGGAGAACGCGGCACCGGGCTCGGTGCTGACCCGGGCCATCGACCGGCTCGGCATGGCCCACGACGCCTCGCACTACCTGCTCACTCCGCAGGCGGTGCTCGTGCCCACCGACGCCGGCCAGGTGGCGGCGCTGATGCGTGCGGCGGCCGGGCTCGGCCTGGGCGTCACCTTCCGCTCCGGCGGCACCAGCCTCAGCGGCCAGGCCGGCACCGACCAGCTGCTCATGAACACCCGCCGGCACTTCCGCGGCATCGAGGTCCTCGACGACGGCGCCCGCGTCCGGGTCCAGCCGGGCGCCGTCCTGCGGCAGGTCAACGCCCGCCTCGCCCCCTACGGCCGCAGACTCGGGCCCGACCCGGCCAGCGAGACCGCCTGCACGATCGGGGGGATCGTCGCCAACAACTCCAGCGGCATGACCTGCGGCACGCACGCCAACACCTACCAGACCCTCGAGTCGATGACGCTCGTGCTGCCCTCCGGCACCGTCGTCGACACCGGCCGCCCGGACGCCGACGCCCACCTGCACACGGCCGAGCCGCTGCTGGCCGAGACGCTGCTGCGGCTGCGTGACCGGGTCCGTTCCAACCCGGATTCGGTACGGCGCATCCGCGCGCAGTTCGCGATGAAGAACACGATGGGGTACGGCCTCAACAGCTTCCTCGACCACGACGGCCCGGCGCAGATCCTGGCCCACCTCGTCATCGGCAGCGAGGGCACGCTCGGGTTCGTCGCCGAGGCTGTCTTCCGCACCGTCCCGGTCCACCCGCACGCCGGCACCGGACTGCTCCTCTTCGCGAACCTGCACGAGGCGATGGCGGTCATGCCCGAGCTCGTCGCCGCCGGGCCGGCCGCCGTCGAGCTCCTCGACGCCGAGTCGCTGCGCGTCGCCCAGGCCGATCCGGCCGCCGACGACCTGCTGCGCACGCTCACCGTGGACCGGCAGGCCGCCCTGCTGGTGGAGTGGCAGCGCGCCGACGCCGACGACCTCACCGACCGCGAACATACCGCGCACGCGCTCTTCGACGGCCTCCCGCTCGCCGCCCCGGCCCGGCTCAGCCGCGACCCCGCCGGCCGGGCCGCCCTGTGGCACATCCGCAAGGGCCTCTACGCCACCGTCGCCGGGAACCGGCCCACCGGCACCGTCGCACTCCTCGAAGACGTCGCCGTCCCGGTGGACGCCCTCGCCGGGCTCTGCGACGACCTGCACCACCTGTTCGACCGGCACGCCTACGAGCGCAGCGTCATCTTCGGCCACGCCAAGGACGGCAACCTGCACTTCATGCTCAACGAGCGCTTCGGCGCCGGCACCGAGGTGCAGCGGTACGCCGAATTCACCGAGGAGATGGTCGGCGCGGTCCTGGACCGCGGCGGAACCCTCAAGGCCGAGCACGGCACCGGCCGGGTCATGGCACCCTTCGTGCGCCGCCAGTACGGCGACGAACTGTTCACGGTCATGCTCGAGGTCAAACGCGCCTGCGACCCCGGCGGCCTGCTCAACCCCGGCGTGCTGCTCACCGGCGACCCGCAGGCCCATCTGCGCCACCTCAAACCCGTCGTCACCGTCGAGCCCGAGGTCGACCGGTGCGTCGAGTGCGGCTACTGCGAGCCGGTCTGCCCGAGCCGGGACCTGACCACCACGCCCCGCCAGCGCATCGTGCTGCGCCGCGAGATGGCCGCCGCCGGCCCGGAGCTGGCCGCCGAGCTGGAACGCGAGTACCGCTATGACGCGGTGGACACCTGCGCGGTCGACGGCATGTGCGCCACCGCCTGCCCGGTCGGCATCAACACCGGCGACCTCACCAAGCGCCTGCGCGCCGAGGGCAACGGGCGCGCCGCGCAACGTGTGTGGCGTACCGCCGCCCGACACTGGGACGCGACGACCCGGGCGATGGACCTCGCCCTCGACGCCGCCAGGATCCCGCCCGCCGGACTGGTCGAGGCGGTCACCCGGGCCCCGGCCCTGCCGCGGTGGAGCCGTGACCTGCCCGCCGGCGGCACCCGCCGCCGACCGGTCCCGTCGCCGGACGCGGACGCGGTCTACCTCCCGTCGTGCCTCAACACGATGTTCGGCCCGGCGGCCGGCGGCCCCGGCGTCATGGCCGCCGTGCAGGAACTCGCCGCCCGCGCCGGGATCCGGCTGCGCGTGCCCGACGGCATCGCCGGGCTGTGCTGCGGCACGCCGTGGTCGTCGAAAGGACTGCCCGCCGGCTACGACATCATGCGCGCAAAGGTCGTAGCCGCACTCGCCGGCACCGATGTGCCGGTGATCAGCGACGCCGCCTCCTGCACCGAGGGCTTCCACCGGCTGCTGCCCGACGTCCGGGTGCTCGACGCGGTCAGCTTCGTCGCCACGCACGTCCTGCCGAAGCTGACGACCACCCGGCGGCTGCCGTCGCTGGCCCTGCACCCCACCTGCAGCTCCACCCGCCTCGGCATCGACGACGCCCTGCACCGCATCGCCTCGGCCGTCGCCGACCGCGTCGTCGTCCCCGACGACTGGCAGTGCTGCGCCTTCGCCGGCGACCGCGGCCTGCTGCACCCCGAACTGACCGCCTCCGCCACCCGTGCCGAAGCCGACGCCGTCACCCGCGGCGAGTTCGCCGCGCACGCCTCGGTCAACCGCACCTGCGAGATCGGCCTCACCCGGTCCACCGGCCGGACCTACCACCACCTGCTCGAACTGCTCCTGGAGGCAACGTCATGACCGACCTCACCGGCCTCACCGCCATCGTCACCGGCGGCGCCTCCGGCATCGGCCTGGCCACCGCCGGCCTGCTCGCCGCGCGTGGCGCCCGCGTCGGCGTCCTCGACCTGAAACCCGAGGTCGAGCAGCCCCTGACCGGCTACCGCGCCGACGTGACCGACGACGCCTCCGTGCGCGCCGCGATCGCCGCGGCCGCCGAGCACCTGGGCGGCATCGACATCGTCGTCAACAACGCCGGCATCGGCGCCCAGGGCACCGTCGAGGACAACGACGACGCCGAGTGGGCCCGGGTCTTCGACGTCAACGTCCAGGGCATGGTCCGCGTGACCCGCGCCGCCCTGCCGCATCTGCGACGTTCGTCCCATGCGGCGATCGTCAACGTCGCCTCCATCGCCGCGACCGCCGGGCTTCCGCAGCGCGCGCTGTACTCGGCCACCAAGGGCGCCATCGTCTCGCTCACCCTCGCGATGGCCGCCGACCACCTCGGCGAAGGCATCCGGGTCAACTGCGTCAACCCCGGCACCGCCGACACGCCCTGGATCAACCGGCTGCTCGCCAACGCCGCCGACCCGGCCGCCGAACGCGCCGCCCTCAACGCCCGCCAACCCACCGGCCGCCTGGTGACCGCCGACGAGGTCGCCGCCGCCATCGCCTACCTCGCGAGCCCGCAGGCCGGCGCCACCACCGGCACGAGCCTGGCCGTCGACGGCGGCATGCAGGGCCTGCGCCTGCGCAAGTAGGCAACGCATGGAGGGCGGGCTGGTGGCTGCCACTCGTGTCACGGAGCTTCGTGGACGGCGGCCTCGGGCCGGGCGTAGCCATCCGGGGTACCGATGGCGGGTCGTTGCTCGGGGTGTTGCAGGTAGAAGCGGATCGCGGCGGCAGCGAACGTCAGCCGGGGTGAGCCGGAGCGGGGGCGCCGCCGGAGTACCAGGTCCGGCTGGCTCAGCTGCACCGTGACCGTGGACCGGCTGACCATCATGGCCGAGTCCGGGCACAGATGGCCCATGACCAGCACGGGCCGCTGTGCCCTGAGCGAAGCGGCAGGCGCGGCGAGTCCCCGAGTGGGCGCGCAGCGGCCCGAAGGGCCGCCTCGAAGGCGTGCGGAATGTTCGCGCCCAGATCGGATGTAGGGCGTCTCGTCCGCGTGCGCGACTCGCTGCCGCTTGTGGCGGTGGTGGAGCGCCGGTGGACGACCGGCTCGCCAGCTCAGCGATCGGCCAGCGCGAGCGGCCTCAGTGGCTCGTGCAAACTCTGGGGCGTATTTGGCGCGCCCAGTCAGATCCCGTCGGTATCGGTGGGACTCGGTGAGACCCTCGCCCGCGATGAGTCGCCGCTTCCGATGGACGATATTTGCCCAGTTCACCGACGGTGCGGTAGCGAAGACGCTGGTTGGCGGAGGCGGACGGGAATCGAACCCGCCTGGCCCGGATTCCGGACCACCTCGGTTTTGAAGACCGTATAGAGCCCGCAGCGTTAGCTGCGGCAACGTGGCTCCACTCGGTTTCGTTGCCGCCGATTTGCCGTGGTCTGCGCCGCGAGTTCCGATGCGATACGATTTCGGTTATGTCCGGGGGCGGCGTCCCGAGTCCTCACACTCGGCATGCGCTTCTCCGATCCGGGCGCGCACTGTCTGTCCGTCTTCAAGGCGGCCTTCGGTGTCGGCCGCTGCGCGTCCGCCGAGATCCGCTGCGCCTGCCGCTTCGCTCACGGCGCAGCGGCCCCGGCAGACGCGCGCCCTCAGCCCAACATGACGATGCCCAGCGTTCGCCGATGAGGCCAACGCTGGGCATGCGCACCAGGCTGAAGGAGAACTCCAAGCATGACCACGATTTCGCCGGTGGCGACCAGGGCCTCCGGCCCTGGACCCGGAGACGACAGCCGAGTCGAACGAACCGACCCGAACGCCCCCCGGCGGCGGTGGTGGGAGAAATCTGGGAGACGATCTTGCACAAGCGACTGCCGCAGACCGACCCAGACCAACACGCACAGCAGCCCCAACCAGGTCGTTTTCCACGACCGCCAGGTGCCACAGGCCGTCTGACGGTGCTGGGGGTCAAGAGGTCGCAAGTTCGGCAAGACCAGGAGAGATCCTGGAGAAGATCTTGCAACCCAGGCTCTGCGAGACCCACTAAGACCGACCAGGACCATGGCCGCGACCAGAAATAAATGCCGCTCGGGCAGGTGCCGCTGATCGACGGACGTTGTTCACACCGAAGAGGTCGTTCCCCGTTGGGCGGCACATCGCTCCGGTCCATGCGGAGCTATGGGCGTGGCCTGCGGAAACTCGGTCAACCACTTGCCTCGACGTCCATGTATCCGCCTCCGGAGGCTGAGTAGCCTTCGATCTGCCGTGGTGCTGTGAGCTGCGCGGATGTACAGGCCGATCGCGGCCCGGCGGGAACTTCGGCGCCCACTCGGCGTAGCGCCGGTGGCGAGGTGCATCGAACCCGTGGGGGTGCGCACCGAAACGCCGGTACGCACCCTCACGTCCGTCCTAGCGGCGCCGGATTACCTGGTACAGCACGTGGAAGCAGCCCATCCCCACAGCGATTGGCTCGGTAGTGGTGGGCCAGTGCCACGCGACGCCCGCGATGGCAACACAGGCCATCAGGACCAGGGCGAGGTGTGCGGAGATGCCGTCCTCGAAGGGCATGGAAGGCATGGAGGTGGAGGTCATGGGTTCCTTTCGGTGCTTGGACCCACGTGAGCGCATCCCCGGAAGCTTGCGTTGCGTCCGTCGCGAACGCCTTGACGCAAGCTATTGTTGCCGGGTCCGTAGTGCGGGGGCCAGCCGCCTACGACGATGCGCCCTCGCGGGCGCATGGGATGGATGAGGGGATGGCGCAAGTGCGTCGTCCCCTCTTTGTCGTCCGGAAGCTTACACAGTCGGTGACGGGGCTGCATTGCTCAAGGGCAGGCGCTCTGGTCAATAAGCGACATCGGAAATCCCTTACAGGGAAACCTGTCTGTACTCGTTTCGCGCTTACGTACACCACTAGCTAGGCGCCGCATTGGAGTCTGTGGACATGAAATCAGTTACCCGGAGTTACGGAGATGATTGTCGATTATTGCCGACCAAAATCCTCCGGGGCTGCACTGGACTGAACTGTCATGAACCTGCATGTCTCGGCGTGCACGTCGGACTCCGAGCATTGCTGGACACCTTTGGGGCTTGGATGCGCAGCTCCGCTACGGAGCGTCATGGGCCTCCGTCTGGCGCACCGGTCTGCATCGCAGACGTCGCCGGCGATGCAATGGTGGTTGAGCACGGCCTATGTGACGTGCAACACGTGCTGTGGCTCGGCGTGTCGTGGGCTCAGGAGCGTGGCGGGCCCGTTTTCTCAGTGCTGCCATCCCGATGCTGCTCGGGGCGTTCGTCCGATCCTCTCGATGCGAACTACCCGCTGGACAGTTCAGCTTTGGGATCGTTCGGCGCTGGACGGCTCAGGCAGGCTTGATTCGGTCGGGTTCGGCTGCAACGGTTGTTGTACTCCGTGGCCGTACATGCGGCGAGGCCTCGGCCCGGCCCATTCCTGCATACCAGGTGTGATATCGATGACGAGGACGCCCGCAGTTAGTGCTAGAGCCAGCTTGCCGGCGACCACGCCGATGCCGTTGTTCCCGTGATGAACGGGAACGCGGTAGATGAGTTGGCCCGTGCCTGGGTCCCACACCCGCACCGTCCCGTCGTCGCCGGTGGCGAGCAGGGTGCGGCTGTCGACCTGGACTGGGTACAGCGCCCGCACTCGATCGGTGTGGCCGGTGAGCTGGCGTAGTTCGGTGCCGGTAGCCGGGTCCCAGATCCGTACCGTCCCGCCGCTGCTAGTGGCGAGCAGGGTGCGGCCGTCGACCTCGACCGCACACGCCGCTAGCACCCAGCCGGTGTGGCCGGTGAGCCGACGTAGTTCGGTGGCGGTAGCCGGGTCCCATACCCGCACCGTCCGGTCGTGGCTGCCGGTGACGAGCAGGGTGCGGCCGTCGACCTCGACCGGGCACACCGCATCCACCCAGCCGGTGTGCCCGGTGACCTGGCGTAGTTCGGTGCCGGTAGCCGGGTCCCATATCCGCACCGTCCCGTCGCGGCTGCCTGTGGCGAGCAGGGTGCGGCCGTCGACCTCGACCGCACACGCCGCTAGCACCCAGCCGGTGTGGCCGGTGACCTGGCGTAGTTCGGTGCCGGTAGCCGGGTCCCAGATCCGTACCGTCCCGCCGCTGCTGGTGGCGAGCAGGGTCCGGCCCTGGAGCTCGACCGCACACGCCGCTAGTACCCGGTCGGTGTGGCCGGTGAGCTGGCGTAGTTCGGTGCCGGTAGCCGGGTCCCACACCCGCACCGCCCAGTCGTGGCTGCCGGTGACGAGCAGGGTGCGGCCGTCGACCTCGATCGGGCACACCGCATCCACCCAGCCGGTGTGGCCGGTGAGCCGGCGCAGTTCGGTACCCGGGTCCCACATTCGTACTGTCCTGTCGTCGCTGCCGGTGGCGAGCAGGGCCCGGCCGTCAACCTCGACTGGACACACCGCATCCACCCCGCCGGTGTGGCCGGTGAGCTGGCGTAGTTCGGTGCCGGTAGCCGGGTCCCACACCCGCACCGTCCCGTCGCGGCTGCCGGTGGCGAGCAGGGTGCGGCCGTCGACCTCGACCGGGCATAGCGCCCGCACCCGATCGGTGTGGCCGGTGAGCTGACGTAGTTCGGTGCCGGTAGCCGGGTCCCACACCCGCACCGTCCGGGCGTGGCCGGTGGCGAGCAGGGTCCGGCCGTCGACCTCGACCGGGCACAGCGCATCCACCCCGCCGGTGTGGCCGGTGAGCTGACGTAGTTCGGTGCCGGTAGCCGGGTCCCACACCCGCACCGTCCTATCGTCGCCGGTGGCGAGCAGTGTCCGGCCTTCGACCTCAACCGGGCACAGCACCCACACGCCACCAGTGCGGCCGGTGAATCGGCGCAGTTCAGTGCCGGTAGCCGGGTCCCAAACCCGCACCATCCCGCCGCTGCCGGTGGCGAGCAGGGTGCGCCCGTCGACCTCGATCGGGCACACCGCCCGCACCCGATCGGTGTGGCCGGTGAGTCGGCGTAGTTCGGTGCCGGTAACCGGGTCCCACACCCGTACCGTCCGGTCGTGGCTGCCGGTGGCGAGCAGGGTGCGGCCGTCGACCTCGATCGGGCACACCGCCCGCACCCGATCGGTGTGGCCGGTGAGTCGGCGTAGTTCGGTGCCGGTAGCCGGGTCCCACACCCGTACCGTCCGGTCGTGGCTGCCGGTGGCGAGCAGGGTGCGGCCGTCGACCTCGATCGGGCACACCGCCCGCACCCAGCTGGTGTGGCCTGTGAGTCGACGCAGTTCAGCGCGTGGTTCGGCAGCGGCCCATTGGGCGTGGTAGGGGGCGCGTGGGTGCAGGGTGACGGATGGGAGGCATTCGAGGGCGCAAGTGACGCTGAACATGGCGGCGCGTTCGGCCGGTGCGGCGGTGACGGCGGGCAGGGTGAGGTGCAGCATCCGTGCGCGTTGCCAGCCGAGGGAGGTGCGGGCGTGGTTGGCCGGTCTCAGCAGTCGCAGCAGGTCGGCATGCAGGAGGTAGCCGTCGTCGGTCAGGAGGGTGTCGATGAGCCCGGCTCGGTCGGCGTGCCGGGCCAGGGACCTGGCCAGGTACGGTTCGGCCCAGCCAAGCTCGCGGCCGAGGGCGTGGAAGGCATGTGTGAGGTGTTGCTCATCGGTGCGGACGCCGCCGCGGCCGCGGTCGCGGAGCAAGGCGTCGTTAAGGGCCTGGTGGAACAGCCGGAACGTCGAGGTCTCAACGTCGCCCGCGGTGGTCTCGACCAGGAAGCTGGCGGCCGCCGTCCGGGCGAACCGATCCAGGTCTGGCTCGGCGACCTCGTAGCCAAGGGCGGCGGTGGCGGTGTGCCACAGCCGGCTCGACCAGCCCGGCGCCTCCGCATAGGCCAGGGCGGTCAGCACGTCCCGTGCCGTCACGCCGACCACGGCTGGCACTGCCTGCAGGTAGGCCTGCAGGGTCGCGTCCACGGTCGCGGTCAGAGTAACGGCCGCCGGGTGCACGGCGACGGTGTCGTTCAGGCCCCGCCGGCGGGCTTCCAGCCCGGCGATCAGGAAGTTCCGGTCGGCCAGGGCCGCGATCCGCGCAGCGATCGGCGCCGCCACCGCCGCATCCGTGTACGGGTTGCCGGGCCGTTCCGCCCCGACCAGCCGTAACGACGCCTCCGCGTACGTCACCAGGTCAGCCAGCTCGAAGAACGCTGGATCATCCAGATCGATCTCGTGCTGCGCCCCGGCCAGCGCCCGCAGCAGCTCGCCGGCCCCGTCCGCCCGGCGGGTGCCGCACACCACCTGCACCCCGACCGGCCCGCACGCCTGTACCAGCGGCACGATCACCTCCGCCAGCACTAGCCGTGCCTCGGCCGGGCTGTACGCCTCATCCACCGCATCGATCACCAGGTTGAACCGCCGTCCCGGCTCCGCCGCCAACCGCTGGCGGAGCAGCCCGGGCAGCTGCTCCACCTGCTCCGGCAACGCCACCCCGGCCGCCCGGGCGATCTCGACCGCCACGTCCAGCGCCGTCTTGCCCTTCACGTGCACTGCGCACCCGACCGACCCCACCACCGCCCGCACGCCACCGTCTGAGCCCGGCAGCTGCGCCCGCAACGCGGCATCGGCGGTCGTGACGACTCGGCCCAGCACCGCCGACTTGCCGACCCCCGGCGACCCCGTCACCACCAGCACCCGCCCATCCGGCGTCGGCCGGTCCAGCCACCCGACGATCTCCCGCAGTGCCGCGGTGCGGCCTGCGAACCGGTACCCCGGCTCGTGCTCGGCCATCACCCCGCGCCCGCGCGGACGCCAGTGCCGACCGGCCTCCGGATCGTCGGCGAGCTGCCAGCCCCACGCCGCCATCGCCGCCGGACCGGCGTCCGGGGCCGCCCAGCCCGCTACCACCCGCAGTTTCGCCTGCGGCAGGAACACATCCGCCTGGAACAGGGTCAACGCCTGGGCGTCACCTTCCTGTCGCCCCCCGGTCAACGCCTTCCCGACAATCCCGGCAACTGCCTGATAGTCCGGCAGCCACAACCCACCGCCGGAGAATCCTCGCTCCACCACATACCGCGACCCGGTATCCAGCCGCACCCAGCCGTTCGCCAGCACCGTGCCGACCGTGCCGAACGCATCGTTGCCGTTGCTCGAACTGGAGGCCGGGAACCCGAACGCCCACCATCGCCGATCCCGCAACACGGCAGGGTCCAACAGCCGCAAGCGGGCCGGCTCAACCCCCGTCGGCACGTCCTCGTCCAAGTGCAGCACCGCCACGTCCGCCGTCTGCGGATCATCGGCGTCGAAGTCCACATGCACCACCCGCCGCCGCTGCTTCCACGCCGAAGCGACCTGGGGAAACGCCACCCACACCGGCTCGTCCAACGCCATGCGCGCCGGATCGTCCAGATCCTTCAGCACCACATGCGCGCAGGACAACGCCGTCCGCGGCCCGATCGCCACCGCCGTACCGACCGGCACGAACCGCTTCTCATCCCGCACCACGGCCAACGTCCATGGGTGCGCACCTGGCCCCCGCACCTCGCTCATCCCGCAGACGCCTCAACCACGGCCGGCTTCCACTTCAAGGTCACCTCGAAATTGCCCTCAGCCGACGCCGACGCGAACAACCAGTCAGCCTTCCCACTGACCTTCAACCCGAACTTCACCTCAACCTCCTGCGGCCCGTACTCCCGCACCTGATCGAGCACCTCCGCCGCGGCCTTCAACGCCTGTCCGGCCGCATCCCGCACCCGCCCCGCCACCCGATCCGGTCCCGCCGCGTCCTCGAACCCCGGCGTGGGCGCGATCTCGAACCGTACCTGCGACCCATCCTCCAGCTCGTACCGCACCACCTGCCGCGGCCGACCATCCACCACGACCCACCTCCGCACTCGACTGCCGACACCACGCATCGACCGGTGTACCCGATCATCATCCGGTACAACACACCCCAACGCCCGCACAACCCGTCCGCACGACCATTGACACCAGCACCGGGCCAGCGATGCATGTGTCAACGCTGCCTTGACACCCAACACCCGGCGCACGCGCGGCACCAGCGAGCGGTTGGGGCGGCGGCGCGCGCATCTGTGAGGGCAGGCCACCGGCCTGCCCGCCACACCTGCCCGAAGGGCCGCCGAGGCTCCGGGGTCAAGGGCGGCCCGCAGGGCCGTCGCGTGCGACGCGAAGCGCCCTTGACCCTGGAGAAGCGGCCCGGCACACTCGTGCGCCGCCGCCCCGGGCGCGGACATCCGGCGGCCCGCCGAGCACGCAGACCGCGCCAGCCACCGGGCTCTCGGCCGGCCGGAGGCGAGCGGCCAAGCGAGCCGACGGCCTGGCGCCCAGGCGGCGGCGCGTGCGGCCCGTTCCGGGCCGCCTTGAAGACGTACAGAAAGTTTGCACGTGGCCGGCCGGGCACCCTTGTCTGACTCCGGTTGATGCTTGACATCGCGGCCTCGGCTGATGCTTGACACCCGGTCGGCCTGGTCCTCGTTTCGCTTGTGAATGCAGGCGGGAGGGTCCGGGTGGGACTTGCGGAGTTGAGCGTTATGGAGCAACGGTTCCACGCGGTGATGGAGTGTCTGGGCGGCACCCCGAAGACGGAAGTTGCGGCCCGGTATGGCGTTTCTCGCCAGACGGTGCACTCCTGGTTGGCCCGGTATGAGGCTGGCGGGGTCAGGGCGTTGGAGGATCGGTCGCACCGGGTGCAGCATTGCCCGCACCGCGTGGACGCGTCGGTGGAGGCGTTGGTGTGCGAGCTGCGCCGGGATCATCCGCGGTGGGGGCCGCGGCGGTTGCGGTTCGAGGTTGGCCGCCGGGGTGTGTCCCCGTTGCCGGCCCGGGCGACGGTGTACCGGATTCTTCGGCGCAACAACCTGGTTGCCGGAATCCCGAGGAAGCGGCGGCGGGAGGACTACCAGCGGTGGGAACGGCCGCAGCCGATGGAGTTGTGGCAGATGGACATCGTCGGTGGCGTGCTGCTGGCCGACGGCAGCGAAGCCAAGGTCGTCACTGGGCTGGACGATCATTCCCGGTACTGCGTGATCGCGACCGTGGTGCCGCGGGCCACCGGCCGGGCCGTGTGTGCCGCGTTTGCTGCAGCGCTGGTGCGCTTCGGGGTGCCGGGTGAGGTGTTGACCGACAACGGCAAGCAGTTCACCGGCCGGTTCACCAAGCCGCGTCCGGGTGAGGTGCTGTTCGAGCGGATCTGCCGGGAGAACGGCATCGTGGCCCGTAACACCAAGCCCCGGTCGCCGACCACGACGGGGAAGGTGGAGCGGTTCCACCAGAGTCTGCGCGGTGAGTGTCTGACCGGCCGCATATTTCCCAGCGTGGAGGCCGCTCAGGCGGCGGTGGACGCGTTCGTGGCGGAGTACAACTATCAGCGGCCGCATCAGGGCATTGATGACGCGTTCCCGGCCGACCGGTTCCACCGGCCCGGTCCGGACCGGGACACCACCGACGCCATCGCCCTGCCGCTGCGCATCCCGTCCGGGCTGGTGCCCCCTTCCTCACCGCCGGCGCCGGTGGAGTCGGCCGATCAGGCGTCCACGACGGTGGTTGGCCGGTCTCAGCCGGTGCAGGTTGACCGGGTGGTGCCGGCCTCGGGCAACCTGATGATCGCCCAGCAGCAGATCTGGCTCGGGCCGGCCCGCGCCGGCCTGCCGATCACCGTGTGGGCCGACACCGACCGGCTCCACGTCCTGACCCGGGACGGAGCCCGGGTCAAGAGCTGCTCATCGAGGCTGTCCCAACGCGACCTGGCCCGCCTGCTGGCCGACGGTGGCCGGCCCGCCGGCCCGTCACCGCTGCCCGCCGTGGCACCGCACGCGCCGGCCGTGGAGGTCGACCGGATCGTCAACGCCTGCGGCGGGATCAGCATCAGCGGCCGGCAGATCAGCGTCGGCATGCCCCTGGCCGGGCAACGCGTCCGCCTGCGCCTGGACGGCATCCTGCTGCACGTCATCGACGAGCACAACCAGCTGCGCCGTACTCTGCGCTGCCCGCTACCGCCCAGCGCGTGCGCCCGCATCCGCGACGCCCGACCCGCCTCGACCGTCCCGCCACCAGCCGCCGCGCCAGACGTGGAGCGGGTCGTGTCGGTCAACGGCAGCATCCAGGTCGGCGGCCAGAAGATCCAAGTCGGCAAGGTCTACGCCCGCAAACTCGTCTCCGTCGTCCTGGACGAGCACACCGTCACCGTCTACGACAACGACACGCCGATCCAAGCCGCCCCCGCCGCAGCACCACCAACCTGAACCGCACCAAGGCCCACCACCAGATCACGGGATCGGTGACCGTTCCTACCCAAGGCGTCAGTGATCCTGCTCCGTTGGCGGTGGCAACACCGGCTGCAGGTACCTACCCCAGATCTGAGCACCGCGATACGGACCATCGCCGGCAGCATCGAATTGCGGCTGGTCGAAACTGACCCAGTACTTCAACTCGCCGGGGCGAGCAGCGGCATGCATGACCGGCTCCGGTGCGCCGACCGAATCGATCACCGCGAAGAACTCCACCCGCCAAGGCCCGTCCCACTCGGTGTCCTTGACGACCTGCACCCGGGTGCCTGGAGCTAACGCAACGGCGGGCCACTCCCGGTCCAGGGGGCGACCGAGAACATGCTCGACAGCTTCACGATCTCGAATCGTCCGAGCAGCGGGCACCGACTCAGCATCCATGAGCTCATCCTTCCCGCGCCGCCGTACGATCACTTCTAGCGCGAAGGCCACTATTCGATCATGACCTGGTGTCAAGGATCGTCCGAGGCCGTTCCGTCAAGCCTCATGTGAGACCAGGCACCGGCCGGGCACCCTGTCGTACTCCGCTTGATCCGTTACAGGTTGACTTCACTTGATGCGTGACACTCCGCCGAGTGCTGGTGGAGTTGACCATGACGGAACAGCGGTACCGCGCCGTGCTAGAAGTCGAAGCCGGGGTTCCGGTGACCGAGGTCGCCGAGCGGTTCGGAGTATCCCGGCAAGCGGTGCACCGCTGGCTGGGCTGGTACCGAACGCTGGGCCTGGAGGGCCTGTCGGACGGCTCGCACTGGCCGCATGCACATCCAGCGCAGACGTCGCCGGAGGTCGAGGCGGCGATCTGTGAGCTGCGCCGGCAGCATCCGCGTTGGGGGCAGCGGCGCATCGAGTTCGAGCTGGGCCGTAACGGCTGTCCCGGCCCCATCCCATCACTGAGCACGATCTACCGGGTGCGCTGCGCCACGGCCTGGTCGACGCGGTGCCGCGTGGTCGTCGCCGGCAGGACTACACCCGCTGGCAGCGCGACCGGCCGATGGAGCTGTGGCAGATGGACATCGTCGGCGGCATCATGCTCGCCGACGGCACCGAAGCGAAGGTGATCACCGGGGTGGACGACCATTCCCGCTACTGCGTGATCGCCACCGTGGTGCGCCGACCCACCGGCAGTGCCGTGTGTCTGGCGTTCGTGGCGGCGTTGCGCCGCTTCGGCATCCCGGAGGAGGTGCTCACCGACAACGGCAAGCAGTTCACCGGCTGGTTCACCAAGCCCCGCCCGGGTGAGGTGTTGTTCGAGCGGATCTGCCGGGAGAACGGCATCATCGCCCGCAACACCAAGCCCCGCTCGCCCACCACGACGGGCAAGGTGGAGCGGTTCCACCAGACCCTGCGACGCGAGCTGCTCGACACCGTGCCGGTGTGGCCGAGCGTGGAGGCGGCGCAGGCAGCCATGGACGCCTTCTGCCGCGAATACAACACCAACCGGCCGCACCAGTCGCTGGGCATGGCGTTTCCGGCCGACCGGTTCGGCCCGCGCGCGGACCAGCCAGACCTGCCGCTGCGGGTGCCCGCCTCGCTCACGACGGCGCCCGCCCCGGAACCCTCGCCGCCAGCGGCATTGAGCCCCGCGACCCGCGACGCGCCGGTGCTGCCGCCGCTGGTCATGTCCGCCAACGGCGTCGACCCGGTCAACCTGGCCGTGCAGCTGACCAGGGTCGTCCCGGCGTCGGGCAACCTCGGCGTGTGCGGCCAGCAGTTCTGGCTCGGCCCCGCGTATGCCGGCAGCGCCATCACGCTGTGGGCCGACACCACCGTCGTGCACTTGCTCAAGGGCGACGTGCGGCTCAAGATGCCGTCCCGGCTGACCGCCGCTCACCTGCAGCAGTTGCACGCCGACGGCGGCCTACCCGCCGGACCGTCACCACTGCCGGCCGCACCGGCCCGACCGGGCGTGGCGGTTGAGGTGGACCGGCTGGTCAATGCCACCGGCCTGATCGGTCTGGCTGGCCGTCAGCACCCGGTCGGCAGCCACTTCGCCGGGCGTCGCGTCACCGTCCGTCTGGACTAGTAGCGCTTTGTTAGGTTCGGCGTGTCGTGGGGTCGCTGGGCGGGTGTGGGTAGTTTCATGTGTCGGTGCCCCCTGATGAGCTTTCGGTGGTGCGGCAACGTTTGGAGGCGTTCGCGGCGGAGGTGTTCGTGTCGTT
>NZ_BAAARV010000107.1:0-13673 GCF_039532525.1 Dactylosporangium salmoneum | reverse complement strand
TCAGTTATCGATCACGCCACGCCGGGACCTCACCCAACCACGACCCTTTATGAAACGCGCCCTAGACGTCGGGCAGCGCGGCCAGGATCGCGTTGCGGGTCGGTCGCCGGTCGATCTCCATGAACCGCTGGGGCCCGGCGAGCGGCTCGAACCCGCTGCGCCGGTACACCTCGTGCGCGTCCCGGGTGGCCAGCAGCAGCCGCAGCACGCCATCCGCGGTGAAGTCCTCGACGATCGCGTCGACGAGCCAGACCCCCAGCCCGCGCCCGCGGTGGCCGGCGTCCACGAACACGTCACAGATCCAGGCGAACGTGGCCCCGTCGGTGACCACCCGCGCGAAGCCCACCTGGCGGCCGTCCTTGCTGACAGTGTACGGCGTGGAGCCCTCGATCGACCGCGCCACGACGTCGTAGGCCCGCCCGGCCGCCCAGTAGGACTCCTCGGACAGCCACCGATGCACCGCCGCCGTGTCCACCCGGTCCCGGTCGGTGGTCAGGACGTACCCGTCGCGCACGCGCTCGCTCACGGGCTCGGAGCCTAACGGACCGGGTTCCATCCGTCGCCGCCATTCAGGTACGCGGCCGAGGTGCGCCCGGCGGCCTCGGCGGCGGTGAGCTGCGGGCGGTCGGGGGTGACGGCGGCGCCCGGGCCGCGGTTGCGGTACCCGCCGTAGCGGGCCTCCCGCCACGGCCAGGTGCCGAAGTCGGTCCACAGCGAGCAGCTCTGATCGACGTCGCATGGGCGCTCACCTCCCGAGGAATGCGCTTTCCTAACGGCACCGCAGGAGCCGCGAGCGACCTCGGCCAATGCTTCGCGTTTGCAGGAAATGTGCAGCCGAACCGCACTGGCTCACGCCGGGACGGTGGTGGAGACCTCGGTGCCGGCGGGGGCGAGCAGGGCGCGGATGTAGTCGCCGATGGTGGCGATGGTCTGGGGGCTCGCGTCGCTGAACTCGATGCCGAGCTCGTCGGAGGGCTCGTCGGAGGCGATGTGGCGCACCGCGCGGCCGCGCAGGTGCAGCTCCTCCTCCCCCAGGCGCAGGGTCAGGTCCAGGTCGGTGCCGATGGGCGGGCGCTCGCCGGGGCGGAAGCCGCAGCGCAGGCCGCTCACGGAGAGGTCGAGCAGGTCGGCCTTGAGCTCCTGGCCGTTGTGGCGCAGCAGCAGCGTGCCCTCGACCGTGGCGCGGCTGTGGCGGCGCCGCTCCAGGCGGTCGGTGACCTGGGCCAGGGTCTCGATGCGGGCGATCGCCTCGCGGACGCTGCCGACCAGCTGCTCCACCGAGGAGCGCTGCCGCACGGCGACGTCGCTGAGCCGGGCGGTCACGTCGCCGACGGCGTTGACGCCCTGGCTCATGTCGGTGATGACGCCGGACATGGCGCTGGTGTTGGCGCTCAGCGCGGACACGGTGTCGGTGATCTCGTCGGTGGAGTCCTTCGTCTTCGAGGCGAGGCTCTTCACCTCGCCGGCCACGACGCTGAAGCCGCGGCCCGCCTCGCCGGCCCGGACCGCCTCGATGGTGGCGTTCAGGGCGAGCAGGTTGGTCTGGCCGGCCACGCCGGCGATGAGGTTGGCGATGCCCTCGACCCGGCCGAGGCTGCTGGTGACCGCCTGGATGACGGTGCTCGCCTCGCCGGCCCGCTCGACCACGCCGCGGGTGACCCGGTCGGCCGCGTGGGCCTGCTGCTCGATCGCGTCGGCGGCGCAGAGCACCTCGTCGGCCTGGAGCATGACGTTGCGCAGCTCGCTCAGCACGGCGCCGCTGGTGTCGTCGATGACCTGGCCGGCCCGGCGCCGTACCGTCTGCTCCGCCAGCTGCTGGCGCACGTTCGTGGTCATGAGCTGGGCCTCTTTCGCGACCTGCTCCTGCTGGAGGCGGATCTCCTGCTCGTGCATCGCGTCGAGCATGTCGTCGATGGTGCGGCCCAGCACGGCGATGTCGTCGCTGCCCTCGGGGCGGATGCGCAGCAGCCGGTTGCCGGAGGTGATGATCTGCTCGGTGGTGCGCCGCAGCGGGCCGACCCGGCGGCGCAGCGCGGCCCGCACCGACCACAGCATCACGACCACGAGGACCACGGTGGCCGCGGCGACGAAGAGGAAGAGCTTCACGGCGGTACTGCTGGCCGCGGCGTGGATCGGCCGGGCCGCGACGGACTCGAGCACGACCGTGTCCCCGTTGACGGTGCCGATGCTCGCGTCGACCGCGATGTGCCTGGCCCCGACGATCGAGGTGGCGATGTCGAGGGCGCCGAGCTGGCTGTGCAGCTGCGGCTGGGCCTCGGCGCCGGGGCGCACACCGGAGCCGGCGAGCGCGACCGGCAGCGCGATCGCCTTGCCCAGGCGGGCCACCCGGTCGGTGTCGAGGCGCTTGAGCATGACCATGCCGCCGGACGGGGTGCCCGCGCCGGTGCTGGGGAAGGTCGGGACGCCGCAGAAGAGGTACGGCGCGTCGGCCGTCACGACGCCGCAGGTCGCCTCGCCGGCCCGGGCCTTGGGGTCGAAGAGCTTGCGCAGTACCACCGGATCCCGCAGCTGCGACGGCGGCAGGCCGAACGCGTCGGCGTCGGTGGTCATGCCGCCGACCCGCAGCGCGCCGTCCGCGCCGACGCCGAGGAACCCGTCGACGTCGAGGATCTGGTGCTGGGTGGCGGGCGGGAAGTCCGTGGCGAAGCCGCCCTTGTCGGAGTTGGCGACGTCGTTGAACGAGTTGTCCCACACGCCGTTGGTCGCCCCGAACGCGCTGAGCAGCTGGGCCTGGGCGTCCAGCCCGATGCGGATGCGGTCGGCGTCCTGGGCCACCTGGCGGGACTCGAGGCGCTCGAACGCCCCGGTGGTGATCCACTGCATCACCAGGAACGCCGCGATCAGCCCGGCGAGCGCCGCGGCGACCGGCAGCAGGCGGCGTGTCAGCCGTCGTGCGTCGAGACCCACGAGGTGCTGTTCGGCACCGGCGGGTCCGACCTGAGCCTCAATCCTGCTCGCCGAGCACGCGGTTGGTCCACCCGCCCTCGATGATCCCTTCCCCGTCGACCCACACGCCCCAGTCGACGATCGCACGCTCCTCGACCATGACGGGACGGCCGGTACGGACCGACGGATCGATCTGCGCGTCGGACATGCACACGCCGTGCAGGCGCCGCGGCGTGGGCCACGCCGTGACCGTGGACCACACGAACTCGGTGCCCTGCGCGTTCTGCAGCCGGTGCTTGACGATGAGGTGCTGCTGCGCCAGGGCGAACTCGTCGCCGAGGAACCGGGTCCGGGCCTGCGGCAGCGCCTCCCGGGCGGTGGCGATCGCGGCGTCCATGGCGTCGCCGGGCTGCGCGTAGCGCACGCTCGTGCCGCGGGTGCCGAACAGCGCCGCGGTCACCCCGGCGAAGAACTCGCCGGCCGAGGCGGGGAAGTCGTCGGGCGGGACCACGGTCAGCAGCGTGTCGACGTCGGGGTCGCCGGCCGGGTCGACGCGCAGCTGCACCCGGGCTTCGCGGGCCTCCTCGGCGGCGCCGGGCGCGCCGCCGTACGCCAGGATCGCGTCGGCCGCGGTGACGGTCAGGTCGGCCGCGAGGCGCACGAACGCCTCGCCGCGGGCGTGCTCCACGGCCCGCACCCAGCGCCCCAGCAGGGCGCGGGCGATGCCGGTCAGCGCGCTCGTCCAGGCCTCGGCCAGGGTCGGCGGCACATCCTCGGCCTGCAGCTCGGGCAGGCCGAAGCGGCCCAGCCCGCGAGTGGTCATCCACAGGCCGCGGTCCCCGGCGGACTGCGGGACCACGATCCACTTGCTCAGCGCGCCCGGGCCGGACGCCCCGGGCAGCGACGCCCGGGCCGCGGCGGGGTCGAGCAGCTGCGGGGTGTACATGTCGATGAGCTCGCCACCGGTGAGCTCGGCCAGCCCGGCCGCGAGCGCGCGGGCGCACCACTCGTGCGCGGGCGGCCAGCCGGGGCCGAACGCGGCCTGGCACACGACCAGGTACGGCGCGGACGCCACCGCCTGCACCCGGGCCGGCGGGGCGCCGAAGATGCGCAGATGGTCGAGCGGAAGCGGCGGCGCCTGCCCGGCCGGAGCGGTCGAGACGGACGTGAACGGCCCGTCCAGCATCCGCAGCACGGTGGCCCGCAGCGGTTCATCGAGGGCCTCGGCGACCGTGCGGGCGGCGGCGGCCGCGTCGGCGGGCGGCCGGTCGGTCGCCACGACGTACGTGGCCACGACGGTCTCGGGCACGCTGAGCACGATGTCCACGGCGTCATCCTGGCGCATCGCACACGCGCCGTCGACCCGGGGTTACATTCTTCGAGGTGTACTTCGTGAGCGACAACAACGCCGGCGCGCACCCGGCCGTCCTGGCCGCGCTCGCCGCCGCGAACAACGGCCACGCCCGCTCCTACGGCGCGGACCCGGTGACCGAACGCGCCGAGGCGTTGTTCAAGCGGCACTTCGGCGAGCACGCGGAGACGGTCTTCGCGGTCACCGGCACGGCGGCCAACGTCATCGCCCTCGCCGCGATGCTTCGCCCCTACGACACCGCGCTGTGCGCCGACTCCGCGCACGTGTTCACCGACGAGTGCGGCGCGCCCGAGCGCTTCATCGGCGCCCGGCTCACCGCGGTGCCGACCGCGGACGGGCGGCTCACCCCGGCGCAGGTGGTCGCGTTCGCGACGAGCCCCTACCGGCCGCACGGGCAGCGGCCGCGGGCCGTGACGGTGGCCCAGCCGACCGAGCTCGGCACCCTGTACAGCGCCGCCGAGCTGCGGGCGCTCGCCGAGACCGCGCACGCCTACGGGCTGCTGCTGCACGTCGACGGGGCCCGGCTGGCCAACGCGGCGGCGGCGCTCGGCACCGGCCTGGGCGAGCTGGCCGAGGGCGCCGACGTGGTCTCCTTCGGCGGCACGAAGAACGGCGCGCTGGCCGCCGAGGCCGTGGTCTTCCTCGACCCGGGGCTGGCCGCGGACCGGGCCCTGCTGCAGAAGCAGTCCATGCAGCTGCTGGCGAAGGCGCGGTTCACGGCGGCACAGTTCGTGGCCCTGCTCGACGGGGATCTGTGGCGTACCAATGCGGCCAATGCGAACGCGACGGCGGTCCGGCTCGCCGGGATCGTGTCCGCCCTGCCCGGCGTGAAGCTCGCCCATCCGGTGCAGACCAACGCCGTCTTCGCCCACCTGCCCGAGCCGGCCCTAGCCGCGCTGGAGGGCTACGGCTCGCGCTGGGGCTCGGGCACGCTGGTCCGGTTCATGACGGCGTTCGACACGACCGACGTCGATGTGGACAGGTTTGCGGCCATCCTTCATGCAGCGTTCACCCGCTGATCGGCCGATACGCCCGTGCGGCCGATGCCTCGCGGGCGGCGGCGTTCCTAGATTGGGCCCGTGACCTTCGGGGTGCGCCTCGGCATCGACTTCGGCTCCCTCACCACCGTCGCGGCGCTGGCCGGCCCGGACGGTGTGGTCCGCCCGCAGCGCTTCGACTCGCACCTGGGCGACGACCGGTCGGTCCTGGGCAACGACTTCCCGCTCCTGGGCAAACACCCCTCGCTCCTGGGCGACGACCGGTCGGTCCTGGGCAACGACCGGGATCCGGCCGACCCCGAGGTGGTGGCCAAGACGCTCGCCCGGGTGGCGGAGGAGGCGGTTCGCGCGGCCGGCAGCGTGCCGCCCGTGGTGCTGACCCATCCGGCGGCGTGGCGGCCCGACCGGCGCCGCCTGCTCACGGCCGCGGCCCACCTGGCCGGCCTCGGCGAACCCGAGCTGCTGGCCGAGCCGGTGGCCGCCGCGCGGTACTTCACCAGCACCCTCGGCCACCGGGTCCCCGCCGGCAGCTGCCTGGTCGTCTGCGATCTCGGCGCCGCCACCTTCGACGTCAGCGTGGTCCGCCAGGCGGCCGACGGCTTCTCGGTGGCCGCTGCCGACGGGCTCCTCGACGCCGGCGGGCTCGACCTGGACGCCGCGGTGGTGCGGCTGGCCCGCGACCAGGCCGCCGACGACCCGGCCTGGCACCATCTCGACCGGTCGGGGCTGTGGCAGGACGCCCGCGCGGTGCGTGAGGAGCTCTCGGCGGCCTCGACCGCGCGGTGGTACATCCCGTCGCTGGGCACCCTGACCGTGACCCGCGAGGCGCTGGAGCGGGCGATCGCGCCCGTGCTGGAGCGGACCGTCGAGCGCACCCTCGACACCCTGCGCGCGGCCCGGGTCACCCCGCAGGACGTGGCCGCGGTCTTCCTGACCGGCGGGGCGAGCCGCACCCCGCTCCTCGCCGACCTGCTGCACCGGGCCCTGCGGATGCCGACGGTCACCGCCGAGCACCCCGAGGTGGCGGTCGCCTGCGGCAGCGTGCACGGCGAGCGGGGGGCCGCGCCCGTCGTGGTCCCGGCCACGGCCGCCCGGCCGAGGGTCAAGCCCTCGCTGCTGCGGACGTTCTCGCCCGGCGGCATCGTGCGGGGCGCCCCGGCGGTGCACGGCGTCGCGGTCAGCCCCGACGGCCGGCTGCTCGCCACCGGCGGCGAGGACCGCAAGGTGCGGATCTGGGACCTGGGCACCGGTCAGGTCCGCTACACCCTCACCGATCACGACGGCCCGGTCCGCGCGGTCGCGTTCAGCCCCGACGGCGGGCTGCTCGCCTCCGCCGGCGGGCACCCCCGCAAGACGACCCGGGCGCTGCGCGTCTGGCACACCGCCGACGGCCGCCGCCACCGGGCCTACGACACCGACCCCGGCGGCCCGGCCGTGGTCGCCTTCCACCCGGCCGGGCGCCTGCTCGCCGCCGCCGGCCGCGACGGCGCCGTGCGCCTGTTCGACCTCTTCGACGCCGACGGCCGCCCGTACACCCACCGCCCGGCCGGCGGCGCCCCGATCCACGCCTTGGCCTTCAGCCCCGAGGGCGAGATCCTGGCCACCGGCGACGACGGCGCCCGGCTGTCGCTGCACCACGGCGACCCGATGCCCCGCCACGGCGGCGCGGCCCTGCACGGCCACCGCGGCGCCGTGCTCGGCGTGGCGTTCGGCGGCCCGGCCGGCGCAGTGCTGGCCAGCGCCGGCGCCGACCGCACCGTCCGGCTCTGGGACACGGCCTCGGGCGCGCCGCACGCGGTGCTGCAGGGCCACACCGACCCGGCCGCCGCGGTCGCGTTCAACCCGGCGGGGACGCTACTGGCCAGCGCCGGCCTCGACACCACCATCCGGCTGTGGGACCCGTCGACCGGCGCCCACCTGTACACCCTCGACGGCCACGACGGGGCGGTGCACGCCCTCACCTTCGCCCCCGACGGCGCCACCCTGATCTCGGCCGGCGCCGACGGCGCGGTCCGCCTGTGGAGCCTGGGCCGCCCGTAGCGCCCGCAGCACCGACTCCCACGTCATCGCGGCCCTCCTTCACATGTTCACATCATCCGGATGATGAAGGTATCCTGATCCCGGACCTAGTCGCAACGCCCTCGGACTCGTCGCAACGCCCTCGGACCCGTCGCAACCCCCTCGGACCCGTCGCAACGCCCTCGGAAGGGAGCCGCCTCGTGGAGCGACTCAGCCGCGCAGAGACTCAGCAGCGCACCCGCGCCCGGGTGCTGGCCGCCGCCCGCGACGAGTTCACCGAGCGCGGCTACCGCGACGCGAAGATCGACGCCATCGCCGAGCGGGCCGGCCTGACCCGCGGCGGCGTGTACTCCAACTTTGCGGGCAAGCGCGCGCTGTACTTCGCCGTGCTGGCCGACTCGCTCGCGGAGCCCGCCGCCTTCCCCGATCCCGGTCGCACGGCCCGCGAGGCGCTCGGCCTGTTCGCCCGCGCCTGGGTGGGCTCGCTACCCCTGTTCACCAACTCCTTCAAAGGCCTGGCGGTCGACCTGGTGCCGGAGATCATGGCCGACGAGATGACCCGGGTGCCGTACGCCCAACTGCTGAACCTCGACGCGGTGCTGCTCGGGCTGGCCCTGGAGCGGCTGCACCCGGCCGCGGGCCGCCGCACCGGTGTGGCGGCCTCCGTGCTCACCCAGCTGCACGGCGCCTCCCGCCTGGCCGTGGCCGCCCCCGGCTTCGTGGACGAGTTCGCCGTGGTGGCCGCCTGCGAGCGGCTGGCCGGGCTGGACCTGGAGGAGCCCTGGAACCCGCCGCACCTGCCCCACGCCCCGGAGGCGGTCGCGTGCGACGAGCCGTGGTCCCCGCCGCCCGCCCACGACGCCATCCAGGACGCCGCCCTGCTGGCCATCGGCTCCGGCGTCGTCACGGTGCTGGGCCTGCGCCGGGCGGCCGCGGTGGAGGAGGCGGTACGGGCCGCCGCGCCGGGCACCCCGATCACGGCGGTGCTGGTGACGGACCGGCCGGAGGAGCTCGCCGACCTGTCCCGGCTGGTCGTCGCCGAGCTGATGGGCTGCCTGCGGGCGGCCTTCCCGTCGTCCGCCTGGCCGGACCTGGCCCTCGTGCACGACCCTGCCGCCGCCCTGGCCGCCGCGGCGGGCGTGACCTCGGTCAGCGACACGACGGAGACGGCGGTCCTGGTGCGCGGCGGCCGCATCGTCGCCCGGGCCGAGGGCTTCGGCGCCGGCCACGCGGTCGCCTCGCTACGACCCTGACCCGCCCAGCAGTTGCTCGGTGGCGGTGCCGGCCAGCCAGGTGCGGTACCGCTGCAGGCTCCACCGGCAGTGCCGCCGCAAGAGCTGATGGGTGTGCGGTGAGGCCAGCGCGTAGAGGATGTCCGCGGCCGCCTGTGCGCTCAGGCCGGGCCGCAGCGCGCCACCGTCCTGCAGGGTCTGCGTCAGCGTGAGCCAGAGCCGCCGGGTGGCGCTCGACCCGGCGTCGGCGGCGGCGCGCATGTCGGGGTCGGCGTCGGCGGCCTGCACGGTGACCATGATGAGGTCGCCGGCCCGCTCGAACAGCGCCACCGTGTAGTCGATCGCCCGGCCGATCGCCGCGCGCGGGTCGGACTCCTCGAAGGCGTCCCGGATCTCCGGCCGGTCGGCCACCGCCACGGGCCGCTCGTCGCCGACGGTGGCCACGTCGAGCACGTGCCGGAAGAGGTCGGCCTTGCCGGGGAAGGCGGCGTAGACGGTGCGCCGCGAGCGACGCCGCCCGCGACCGGGGCGACCGGCGCAGCATCTCGCCACTGCCGTGCGGCATCGTCCCGTTCACCGTCGCCTGGACGGCCTGGCTGCTGTTGTCCGTCGCGCTGTGCCTCACGCGAACACGGCGACGGTCAGCCCCGCCGCGCCGGCAGCAGCGCGATGAGCATGATCACACATATCGACACGCGTCTTCGCGTGGAACCGCAGCTCAGGCCCGTCGAGCCGCCCGTTCCATCCCTCGGCAGCAACCGTGACGTATTGATGCACACCGAAGTGTTCACCGCTCGCACGCGTCCCGGTCAAGAGGCTCTCATGATCTTGTAGCCGTCGCTCCCCACGATGTGGCGTCATCGCTGCCCAGTAAGGGGGAGTTCCCATGTCGATCCGCCGGGTGGTGCTCGCGCTCGCGACCACCGCCCTCGTCGCCACCGGCGTGACCGCCGCGGCGTCGCAGGCGCAGGCCGCCACCAGCGTGCCGCGCTTCGACCACATCGTTCTCGTGATGTTCGAGAACCACGCCTACTCCCAGATCAACGGCTCCAGCAGCGCCCCGTACTTCAACTCCCTGGCCGGCCAGGGCGCGAAGTTCAGCAAGTCGTACGCCGTCACGCACCCGAGCCAGCCGAACTACATCGCGCTGTTCTCGGGCTCCACCCAGGGCGTGACCAGCGACGACTGCCCGAAGAACTTCACCGGCACCAACCTGCAGTCGCAGCTGGTGGGCGCCGGCCTGACGTTCAACGGCTACTCGGAGTCGATGCCGTCCAACGGCTACACGGGCTGCTCGAGCGGCAACTACCAGCGCAAGCACAACAGCTGGGTCGACTTCAGCAGCGTGCCCGCGGCGTCGAACCTGACCTACGCGAGCTTCCCGTCGTCGGCGAACTACGCGAGCCTGCCGACGGTCGCCTTCGTCACGCCGAACATGTGCAACGACATGCACGACTGCTCGGTCTCCACCGGCGACACCTGGCTGAAGAACAACCTCGACGCCTACGCCCAGTGGGCCAAGACGCACAACAGCCTGCTCATCGTCACCTTCGACGAGGACAACCGGCTCGCGCTGAACCAGATCTTCACGGTGTTCGTCGGTGCGAACGTCAAGACCGGCACGTACACCGAGCAGATCAACCACTACAACGTGCTGCGCACCATCGAGGGCGCGTACGGCCTCTCCGGCATCAACAACGCCGCCAGCCTGTCCCCCATCACGGACGTCTGGGCCTAGCACCACTCTTCCGTGGGCGTCCCCCCGGGGCGCCCACACCCCCTTTTCGAAAGGCTCTCCGTGTACCTGTCCACAGTGGACAAGCCGGCCACCGCCGCCGTCTCCGTCCCCGCGCGGCGCACCCGCATCGCCGCCACGGTGCTCGCCCTGGGCACGGTCAGCCTGATCACGGACGTCTCCGCCGAGATGGTGACGGCCATCCTGCCGCTGTACCTCATGCTCGGCCTCCACCTGGGCCCGCTCGGCTACGGCGTCGTCGACGGCCTGTACACGGGCGCCACCGCGCTGCTACGCCTCGTCGGCGGCTACGTCGCCGACCGCATCCGCCGCCGCAAGGCCGTCGCCGCCTTCGGCTACGGCATCTCCGCCCTGGCCAAGCTGGGCCTGCTCGCCGCCGGCTCCTCCGTCCCCCTGCTGAGCGCCACCATCGTCGTCGACCGGGCCGGCAAAGGCCTGCGCACCGCCCCGCGCGACGCCCTCATCACCCTCTCCACGCCGCCCGAGCGCCTGGGCCGCGCCTTCGGCGTGCACCGCGCGATGGACAGCGTCGGGGCGTTCGCCGGCCCGCTGGTCGCCGTCGCCGTGCTGTCCGCCTCGGCGCAGTCCTTCGACGCCGTCTTCGTGACGAGCTTCTGCGTCGCCGTGCTCGGCGTCTTCGTCCTGCTGACCTTCGTCCCCGACCACCGCGGCCCGTCCTGGCTCGCCCCGTCTGCCGCCCCGGTCTCCCCAGCCCCGATCGCGGCGGGCCCGACGTCCTCGGCCCCGATCGCGGCCGGCCCGCTGTCCCCGGCCCCTCCGCTCGCGCCCGCTCAAACCTCGGCCACCTCGGCGCCGGCGCCCACCTCGCGATCGTTCATCGAGGGGCCCTCCCCCACCCCTCCCACCGCGATCGACGATCAGGACGATCGCCGAGCCCGCGACGCGCCTCACGGCACGGACGCGACGCGGCCCGCCACCGCCGAACCGCGGGACACAGTTGCGGGCCGAGGCCGCAACGCGCCTCACGGCACCGACGCGGCAGGGCCCACCACCGCCACCGCCGAACCGCGCGACACCGCTGCGGGCCGAGACCGCAACGCGCCTCACGACACCGACGCAGCGCGGCCCACCACCGCCACCGCCGAACGGCACGACACCGTTGCGCTCGGCGACGCCGGGCACCGGACGGCCGCGACCAAGCCGGGGGTGTCGCCCGGTGAGGCGTTCGCGCTGCTGCGGCGCCGGGACTTCCGCATGGTCGTGATCGCCGCGACCGTCATGGGCCTCGCCACCATCGGCGACGGCTTCGTCTATCTCGTGCTGCAGCGGCACCACGACATCGCCACGGGATGGTTCCCGCTGCTGGCCGTCGGCACCAATCTGGCGTACCTCCTCCTCGCCATGCCCATGGGGCACCTCGCCGACCGGGTCGGCCGGGCTCGGGTCTACCTCGGCGGGTTCGCCGCGCTCGCCGTCGTCTACGGCCTGCTCGCGGCCGGGGGCGGCGGCACGGCCGGGCTCGTGGTCACGGTGGCGCTCTACGGGGCGTTCTACGCGGCGACCGACGGCGTGCTGATGGCCCTCGCCGGGCCGCTGCTGCCGGAGGCGTTGAAGACCACCGGGATCGCACTGGTGCAGAGCGGGCAGTCGCTGGCATACCTGGGCTCCTCCATCCTCTTCGGCGCGGCGTGGCAGTGGTGGGGCCCGGGCCCGGCCCTGTGCGCCGCCGCCGGGGCCGCCCTCGCCGCCCTCACCCTCGTGACATCCATTCTCCGCAGAGGTACGACAAAAAATGCGTAAGATCTTCCTGACGTCGATCGTTGCCGCGGCGCTGGCCGTCGGGGCCGGCGTGTACATCAACCAGGCCGCACACCGCAACGACGCCGCGGCCGCCGCCAGCGAGGACGTCGACATCACGCCGGGGCCGAAGCTCCTGGTCCGCAGCACCGCCGACGGGTCGATGGGCCACCTCGCGGTCGTCGACGCCCGCGCCCTGCGGCAGGAAGGCGCCGCCGGCGCGCGGCAGCAGGAAGCCGCCGCCAGCACACCGCAGCAGGAAGCCGCCGCCAGCACGCCGCAGCAGGAAGGCGCCGCCGGCGCGCGGCAGCAGGAAGGCGCCGCCAGCACGCCGCAGCAGGAAGCCGCCGCTGGCGCGCCGCCACAGGGACGCAAGGTCTCCGCGGTGACGTGCAACCGCGTGTACGCCGCGGCCGGCACCGCCATCTGCCTGCGGCCCGACGGACCGCTCGCCTCGTACCAGATCACCGTGCTCGGCCCGCACCTGGAACAGCGCGACGCCTACCCGATGGTCGGCGTGCCGAACCGCGCCCGGGTCTCCGCCGACGGCCGGCTGGTCACCTGGACCGCCTTCGTCACCGGCGACTCGTACAACAACGGGCAGTTCTCCACCCGCGTCGGCGTGCTGGACACGAGCACCGGCGACATGGTCGCGGAGTCGCTCGAGGACTTCGCGCTGACCCGGGACGGCAAGCCGTACCAGGCCGTCGACATCAACTACTGGGGCGTCACGATCGCCGCCGACGACCGCACGTTCTACGCCACGATGGCGACCGCCGGGCACCGGTACCTCGTCCAGGGCGACTTCCAGGCCCGCACCATGAAGACCCTGGCGGAGAACGTGGAGTGCCCGTCGCTGTCGCCCGACGGCACCCGGATCGCCTTCAAGCAGGCGGTCGGCGGGGACCCCGCGAAGGGCTGGCGGCCCGCCGTGCTCGACCTCGCCACGCTGCGCCCCACGGTGCTGGCCGAGACGCGCTCGGTCGACGACCAGATCGCCTGGCTCGACGACCACACCGTCATGTACGGGCTGCACCGCGACGCCGACCACGCCGACGTCTGGTCGGTGCCGGCCGACGGCAGCGGGGCGGCGGCGATCCTGGTCCCGGATGCGGAGTCGCCGGCCTACCTCAGGTAGAAGCCCTTGAATAGACTCACTACCTGAGAGTAACTTGTCCCGATGCGAACGCTGGCGTTGCTCATCGCGGCCGTTGGGATCCTGCTCGAGGGCCTGGTCATCGGCGTGGTGCTCTTCGCCCTCGGCGGGGTGATCGACGCGTACTCGATGTCGCTCAACGGCAGCGACCCCTCCGTCGCCTCGCCCGCCGTGAAGGCCGCGGGGATCGGGCTGGCGCTGCTGCTCGTGGTGCTGGCCGCCGGCCTCGGCGCCGCGGCCGCCCGCGACCGGCACGCCCGCGGCATGGCGGTCACCGCCCTCGTCATCCAGTGCCTGGTGGTCGTCGTGGCGGGGATCGCGCTGGGCTGGGCCGTGTTCGCCGGGACGCTGCTGGTGCTCGGCACCATCATGTACGCGCTGCTGGACGACCGGCCGACGCCCGCCCACCGCCGCGGCTAGTGCTGTGACCGCAAACGTTGGCCGGGTTGGATGCGGTTGAGATTTTGTCGTACGT
>NZ_BAAARV010000106.1:0-17611 GCF_039532525.1 Dactylosporangium salmoneum | reverse complement strand
CCTGCCGCACCTCGATCAGCAGACGTCGATCACCCCGCAACCACCGTCTTTGCGCCAGAGCCGTTACGTTGACAGACACAGACCCGCGGGCAATCTTCTGATCACGTTCAAGTGTCGTGCGTGCAAGTGGATGCGGTTCGCCGGTCAGTGCTGCGAGCGCTTCGGCAACCTCGTCGAGGTAGGCCCGGACGTATGTGGATGTCGTGCCGGCGTCCGATCGGCCGTTGTGGCCGGCGAAGGCCCGGGCGACACCGTAGCCGAACCGCCGTTCAACCCACGTCAGCGTGGTGTGCCGGATCCAGTGCGTGCTCACCTGCTGCGTTGCTACCCACGGTAGGTGCACGCCCAGTCGTTGCCATATGTGGTCGTAGCGGCGAGCGGTGATCGGCGGTCCGTTGCGGTAGCGCAGCAACGGACCGTGTCGGTCGCCGCTGGTGTCTCGCTCCTGGTGGTGGCGGACGAGGTGATGCATGAGGGTAGGCGAAACCGGCTGCCAACGAACTGTCTCGCCCTTTTCGCGAAGGCGGATCAGGCATTGGGCGCCGTCAAGGTCGATCGGGCGGAGCGCGAGCGCTCCGCCTCGACGGCATGCCGTCTCCGTGTGAAGGCGCAGCAGGAGTGTGTCGAGGTCGGGATCGTTGCCCGTGACGCCAGCTGTCCCAACAATCTGAGCAAGTTGTTCGTCCGACAGAGCTCGGCGTGTACTCGCAAGGCGTCGAGGCTTGGGAACGCGGGTCGACGGGTTGCCGCTCTCGGCGATGTACCCGTCTGCGACCGCATGGCTGTACAGACATCGCAGAGCTGCGATGGTGTGCTCTGCTGCTGTACGGCCGCCACGGGAGTTGCTTCTGACAACTGCGTTGCTCTTGATCCGTTCGGCCAGCTGTTTGATCTCCAAGGGTGTTGGCTCATTCAGGCGCCGTTCGCCCCAGGCGTCTCGTATTCGCCTCCAGTAGGTGGTGTAGGCACGCCGCGTGCCAGCCGAGACAGCATCCGACACACGGTCGATGTAGTCGGCGAACGTCGGTGTCTCGCGCGGCCGAGTGGGAGCGCCCAGTGTCTCGGCGGTGATGCCGAGCTGTTGCAGCACGAGGCGAGCGGTCTCGAGGTCGATGGTTGTCGGGGCCTGCACGTGGACTGTCATGACACCTACGCCTGTGTGGCTTCCTGCTGGAGTCGGCTGACGAACTCGTCGATGACCGACGGCGGACCGATCGTCAGTCGGTCTGTGTCGATCGCAGCAGTCATGTAGAGCCTGTGCCCGCTGGTGATCTGCAGGACATGCCGGATCGCAGCCGAGAGCCGAATGTGGCCCTGGCTGGTGACGTGTTCGCGGCTGGCCGCGTCCGGTGCAATCACAATGAGTGGGACCATCAAGCTGATCGAGATGGATAGTCCCGGTGGCCAAGCAAGTGCCTGCAACGGCGATCGGTCGGCGATTCGGCCATTGATGTCGATGGTCGTTAGCACTGAGTAGCTTCTGCTCGGTCGAAATCGGTCGGGAAACTGAGCCAGCGGTAGTCCTGGTGGTCGTTTGGCTGCGGCGTCCTGCTCGCTGTCCTGCAGTTCATCGCGTGGCACGGGACTTGGTGATGTGCTGCGCGAGGGAGTTGCCCAGTTCAACGAAGGGAACATCTTGGTTCCTTCGCCGAGTGGGCAGCTTGCTGAGGCGTGACGTTGCTGCGGAGGTTGATGTCCGGCGTTGTTCCGATAAGCAGAGGGTCGCCGCGGTGCAGTGTCGGCCATGCTGCTGAAGCTGGCTGTTGTCGTGGCATTGGAGCCATGCCCGAACGTTGGCATGGATCTGCATCAGAATCTAGTTAGCCAGCACCCGGGGTGGCGCGGAACCAATCTCTGGCATCGCCGCTGGGCTCTGGACGGCACCTGGCAGCGCATCGCCCGCCGCCGCGTCCGGCCCAGAACCCGGTCCGCCCGCATCCTGGGCGAAAGGCCCACTCCATCAGCGCGATCCGCGCCGACCTACGCCGCCCTATCGCCGCGACCATCCCCGAACGCGCCGACCAACAGGCCAACCGCCGCATACAAGGTGCCGCCAGCGGGCGGCCGCCGGCGTTCGACGCCGAGCGCTACAAGCAGCGCAACACCGTCGAACGCGCCGTCAGCAAACTCAAACAGTTCGGCACCGTGGCGGGTTCCGCGATCTCACCACAGATCCACGAGACACGGCTTAGTACTGCAACGGCGGGTCGTGTCTTACGGCGGTTCGAGTCGTTTGCGGTAGTGAGCGGCTCGGGCCTGCGCCTGCCGGCGTCTACGCCACTGTGACCAGTGCAGGATGTGACTGGTGTGGTGCTGGACGGTCGAGACCAGCCGGGTGAACAGGCGACGGATCTCGTTGCTGCTCAACGGGATCAGCGTGTCCGGCCCCGGCTGGGTCCCCCCGCGCCTGCTCGGCAGCGCGAGTGATGACCAGAAACGCCGCTGCGGCCATGGCCAGGGTGATGTGGGCATACCAGGCGTCGTAGCGGCGGACCTGATACTGGTCCAGACCGGTCTCGTTCTTCGCGGTCTGGAACGCTTCCTCCACTGCCCACCTGGCGCCCGCAGTGGCGACCAGGACGCGTAGCCGGGTGCCGCGCGGCCCGAAACACCGGTAGTAGGCCAGTTCGCCGGTGCCGATGTTGCGCCGCGCGAGGACCCAGCCGCGGCGGCCGTGCGGGAACTGCGCCCGGATCGGCGTGGCCACCCAGTCGTAGACCCGGGGCCCGTGTGCGCCGTCGCCGCAGGACATCCGCTTCCACGCGCCGGGCCGCACCTTGGCGATGATCTCGTCCACGCGCGTGGTGGTGTGCAGCCCCGAGGGCACTGCATCGTCACAGCGGGTGGCCATCACATAGGCGATGTCCTGCTGTTCGCACCAGAGACGCAGGCCCGGGTTCTGCCCATAGGCCTCGTCGGCGGTGAACCAGGCGAACGGTACCCCGCCTCCACAGCCCGCTCCAGCATCGTCCGCGCCTGCTGCGGTTTGGTCGCGAACTCGACCTCATCGGGCACCTTCGCCTTACGGCAGCGGTCCCGATCGGTGATCCAGGACTTCGGCAGGTACAACTCCCGGTCGATCAACGCCCGCCCCGCTGGACTGGCATACGCCAGGAACACCCCGATCTGGCAGTTGTCGACCTTGCCGCTGGTACCGGTGTACTGCCGCTGCACTCCCGCCGAGGCTTTGCCCTTCTTGACGAATCCGGTCTTATCGGCGATCAGCACCCCACCCGGATCCCCGATCGCCGCGACCACACCCGAGCGGACCTCGTCACGAACCGCGTCACGGTCGAAACACGGACTGCACAACAACCCCTGCATCGCGTCCGGGGTCTGGTCACCGGCCTGCTCGGCGAGCGTCCAGCCGTTACGCCGCTCGATCGGCGCCATCAACCCACGCAGATACTTCAACGCCCGCCACCGGATATCCACCCGGCTGAACCAGTGCGAGAACCCCAGGAAGTACTCCCGAAAATCCTCGTCCCAGCCCTCGACCTGCTCAACCGTCACCACACCCGGCCAACGACCCAGAATCACACGAGGTAGCGACCCGCCGTTGCAGTACTAGGGGGCTGCGTCCTGTGAGGTGGTGTACGACTCGCCCACTTTGGGTGGGGATGCCGGAATATGAACGGCCACCGCTTGATCCTTCGAAGTGATCAAAGCTACGAAGGAGAGACCAAGCGATGGCCGCACCCGTGAGTGTGGACGGTGCCGCGTTCCTGCGCGAGCACATCGAGTCCGCGTCACCCGATCTGCTACGTACGATGGTGAAGACGTTCGCCGAAGCGCTCATGTCCGCCGAGGCCGACGCCCTGTGCGGCGCCGCCTACGGGCAGCGCAGCGACGAACGGGTCAACCAGCGCGACGGCTACCGGCCTCGGGACTGGGACACCCGCGCTGGCACGATTGAGCTGGCGATCCCGAAGCTGCGCAACGGTTCCTACTTCCCGGACTGGCTGCTGCAGCACCGCCGCCGGGCCGAGCAGGCCCTCGTCTCGGTGGTGGCCACCGCGTATCTGCTGGGGGTGTCGACCCGGCGGGTGGAGAAACTCGTCGAGCAGCTCGGCATCGCCTCGCTGTCCAAGAGCCAGGTGTCGGAGATGGCCGCGCACCTGGACGCGCAGGTCGAGGCGTTCCGCAACCGGCCCCTCGACAGCGGCCACTACACGTTCGTGTGGACCGACGCCCTCGTGGTCAAGGTGCGTGAGCACGGCCGGACGGTGAACGTGCACGCCCTGGTCGCGGTCGGGGTCAACGCCGACGGCCAACGTGAGGTCCTCGGCCTGGACGTCGCCTCCGACGAGGACGGCGCCGGCTGGCTGGCCTTCCTGCGCTCGCTGACCGCACGCGGGCTGTCCGGGGTCAACCTCGTGGTCTCCGACGCCCACCGCGGCCTGGTCTCGGCGATCGGCGCCGCGCTGCCCGGCGCCGCCTGGCAGCGCTGCCGCACCCACTACCTGCGCAACCTACTCACCAAGGTCCCGAAATCGGCGCAGCCGTGGGTGGCCACCCTGGTCCGCACCGTCTTCGACCAGCCCGACGCCGACAGCGTGCACGCCCAGTACACCGCGTCGTGACCGCGATCGCCGAACGGTTCCCCGCCGCGGCCGAGCACCTCGACGACGCCCGCGAGGAGTTGCTGGCCTTCACCGCGTTCCCGCGTGAGGTCTGGCGCCAGATCTGGTCGAACAACCCCCAAGAGCGGCTGAACAAGGAAATCCGCCGCCGCACCGACGTCGTCGGGATCTTCCCCAACCGCGCCGCGATCATCCGCCTCATCGGCGCCGTCCTGGCCGAGCAGACCGATGAGTGGACCGAAGGCCGCCGCTACATGGGCCTGGAGATCCTCGCCAAGGCCCGTCTCACCGTGATCTCGAACGAGGGAACCGACACCAAACCCGCCACAGCCGAACTGGCCGCCGCCTAACATTCAACTATCTGGATCAGCGCTGGCCGTTCCTACACCACCAGCGCGGACGTGGCCCCCTAGGGCCGTGGCGGCGCCGGCCGGGCCGCCAGCCTCGCCCCGCCAGGCGGCGAGGCTGGCACGGGTGGCCAGGGTGTCGGGATGATCGGGACCGAGGACCCGCAGCCGATCGGTAAGCAGCTCCTCGAAGGCCGCGGCGGCGCCGGCCGGGTCGCCGGCCTCGCCCCGCCAGGCGGCGAGGTCGTGGCGGATGGCCAGGGTATCGGGATGGTCGGGACCGAGGACCCGCAGCCGATCGGTAAGCAGCTCCTCGAAGGCCGCGGCGGCGCCGGCCGGGTCGCCGGCCTGACCCCGCCACCAGGCGACTTCGCTGCGAGTGGTCAGGGTGTAGGGGTGGTCGGGGCCGAGGACCCGCAGCTGCTCGGTGAGCAGTTCCTCGAGGGCGGCGGCAGCGCCGGCCGGGTCGCCGGCCTGACCCCGCCAGGCGGCGAAGGCCGCGCCGGTGGCCAGGGTATCGGGATGATCGGGACCGAGGACCCGCAGCTCGTCGGTGAGCAGCTCCTCGAAGGCGGCGGCGGCGCCGGCCGGGTCGCCGGCCCTGCCCCGCCAGACGGCGAGGCTGGCGCGGGTGGCCAGGGTGTGGGGGTGATCGGGGCCGAGGACCCGCAGCTGGTCGGTGAGCAGCTCCTCGAAGGCCGCGGCGGCGCCGGCCGGGTCGTCGGTGTGCCCGCGCCAGTAGGCGAGTTCGCTGCGGATGGCCAGGATGTTGGGGTGATCGGCGCCCAGGACCCGCAGCTGGTCGGTGAGCAGCTCCTCGATGGCCGTGGCGGCGCCGGCCGGGTCGCCGGTGTGCCCGCGCCAGTGGGCAAGGTTCGCGCGGTTGGCCAGGATGTTGGGGTGATCGGGGCCGAGGACCCGCAGCTGGTCGGTGAGCAGTTCCTCGAGGGCGGCGGCGGCGCCGGCCGGGTCGCCGGTGTGCCCGCGCCAGTGGGCAAGGTTGTTGCGGGTGGTCAGGGTTTGGGGGTGGTCGGGGCCGAGGACCCGCAGGTAGTCGGTGAGCAGCTGTTCGAGGTCGGTGGCAACGCCGGCCAGATCGCCGGCCTGAACACACCACCAGGCGAGGTCGTTGCGAATGGTCAGGGTGTTGGGGTGGTCGGGACCGAGGTGCTGTGCGGCGAGAACACGGAGCCGGGCGAAGTAGTCACGGGCGGCGGTGACCAAGCCGATCTCGCCGAGGCTGTTGCCGGCTCGGTGCAGCACCTCGTGTGCTTCATACGGCCGGAAACCTACAAGTCGGGCGAGGATCCGACGCCAGCCGGTAAGGCGTACCGGGATAGTCCACAGGGCGTCGCCGGTGGTGGCGTGCAGGGCGGTGGTGTTGGCGCGTAGCGCTTCGGTCAGGGCGGTGTCGCGTTCGACGTCCGGCCAGGCATGGATGAGGGCGTCGGCGGCGGTGCGCGCGCTCGCGGTGATCTGATCGGCGGTGAGCTGGTCTCGGGTGGCGCGTTGGACCAGGGCATGTACCCGCATCGTGGTGCCGGTGTCGTCGATGGTGGCGAGGCTGAACCGGTGCAGCAGCCGTAGCGCGTCGTGGGTGTCCTCGCCGTCCACCGGGCGGCCCAGCCGAGTGGTGCAGTACGCGGTGACGGCGGCGGCGGCGAACAGGCCGGTCGGGATGCTGTTCGGGTCCAGCAACGCCGCGAGTTCCAGCAGCGGCCGGGCAAGCCCGGCCGGGGCGAGCCGGTCGGCCAGGTCGATCGACAGCGACCAGGTATCCGCCACCGTGGAACGGTGCTCGTCCGGTAATGCGTCCGGGGCCAGATCGGCCAGCCGGCGGCGGCGTTGATCGGCCAGCCGGTGCCGGTATCCGGCACAGTCCAGCCCTTGATCCAGCAGATACGCCGCGGCCTGCGCCAAAGCGAGGGGCAGGTACCCCAGATCCGCCGCCAGCGCATCGGCCTGGTCCAGCCGGTGTGGCTGGTCGGCAAGCTTGCTGTGCAGGTAGGCGACCGCTTGGTCGGGGGTGAACACGTCCACGTCGATGGCGTGGCGGCCGGTCAGCAGGGCGGTGTCGCGGCGGCGGGTGGTGACCACCGTGCGCCCGAACGCAGTGGTGGGTGGCCACAGGCCGGTCAGGTCGTCGGGGCTGTCCAGGTTGTCCAGCACGATCAGCCACCGCCGCTGGTGCGGCTCAGCCAGCCACCCGAGCAGGTGGGCGGCGCCGCGTTCGGGGTCGGTGTCGTCGACACCGGTGACTCGGGCAGCGGCCTGGGCGAAGCCGGTCAGGATCGCGGTGCGGGAAGTCGCGGTCACCCACACCAGCAGGTCGACCTGCCCGGTGTTCCATACCTGGTGTGCCAGCGCGGCGGCGACCTGGGTCTTGCCCACCCCGCCCAGCCCGGACAGCACCTGACACATTACCCCCGTCCCACCGGCGTGGGCGACGGCGTCGGCAAGGTGCCGGTCGGCGGGCCGGTCCACCCGCCGGTCGGCCAGCGGCGGTACCGCACCGACCAGGACCGGCCACTCCACCGGGGACCGGCCGTGCACCGTGACCGGGGCCTGGAAGACGCCAACCGGCCCGTATGCGGCGCCGATAGTGAGAGCGGGCTCGTGCCTGCCGCCGGGAGTCCCTTGCCCTAGGGGGCTGCCGGCGAGGCTGGGGGGACCGGCGGCCCCTGGTTGAACGTCACCGGCCCGTGAAACTCACCGACCGCGCCATAGTTGGTCTCCACATCGATGCGGAACGTCCTGGCCTTGTCCGGATCGGCCAGGGCCAGCAGCCGCCGCGCCACCGCCAGGACCTCCTCGTCGTCGGCGGCGCCGGATTCGGCCAGGGCGTCGCCGATGCGGGCCTGCCACACACCGGGCTCGGTCTCGTCAGCGTCCAGCGCCCGCACCGCCGCTCCGTCGTGGTCGCCGAAACCACGCTTGAGCAGCGCCTTCAACTCGCTGTATGCGTCCCGGACCGCCGCCGACGCGGTGTCCTTCACACCCACTGCGGCACCGGCGGCCAACGCGGCCGTGATGATCCCCACCGCCGACATGATCCACTCCCATCGATCGCTGACACCCCATTGTGACCGACCCGCACCACCGGGTCTGCGGTGAGGTCCATCGTGGTCGTCCTTCCAGTAGACGGCTTGCCGGGACGGCGCCAGGCTCTTCTACCGGCGCGGAGGAGTTGTTCGGCCGGTCGACGGCGACCGCGCGGTCGGGCAGGCGAGCAACAGCATCGTCGTAACTGGCGACGGCAACGTGGTCATCCAGGTCGACGGCCGCGATGTGCTACGCGTCGAGGTCCCCGAGGATGCCGGCGCGGCCGGGCGGGCCGCTGTTCGGCGACCGCGGCTGGGCCGGACGCCGCTGGTAGGGTTTTGGCTGCGGCCGGAGGCCGACGCGCTGGCCGAGTGATGCATCGGACCTGGTCGCGGCGTTGCGCGGCGGCGACGTAGGGGCGACGGCCCCGCTTGCGCTGCAGCGCAAATCGTTGCCCCGTCAGGGCGGGCGGCCCGAATCGAGGTGAGCCCGACGAGGATGTTGGCCGCCGACTGCCGCATCCGTATAAGGATCGCGTACGGCCAGGAGAGTGCTGACGTCGCAGGACAGTTCTAGGCCCCGACCGCTGGACGTGTGCCGGAACGTTCGGTTCGGCGGGTCGTGTTCAGGATCGTGGTGGTTGACCGGCCGGACAGGTAAGGGACGGTGACGGCTTGCCCGCCCCAGCTTCGTACCTGTTGAGCTTCGGACATACCGGTGGCGGTGTAATCGCCGCCTTTGACCCAGATGTCCGGTCGGATGTGGTTGAGGGTGGGAACGGGCGTGCTGTCGTCGAAGATGACGACAGCGTCGACGCAGCGGAGCGCGAGGAGCATTGCGGCTCGGTCACTCTGGCTGATGACCGGGCGGTCTGGTCCTTTGAGGTTGGTGACGCTGGTGTCGGAGTTGAGGCAGACGATGAGGCAGTCGCCGAGGCGCCGAGCGGCGTTGAGGGTGGCGACGTGTCCGGTGTGGAGCAGGTCGAAGCATCCGCCGGTGGCGACGATCGTTCCGCCACGGGCCCGTACGGTAGCGGCGATCCGCTGCGCGTTGGCCAGGCTCACGTGGCGTTCGATGTCGTTGCCTGGTTCGGAGACGACGTTCCGCGGTAGGTGACCGTTGCCGGCGACGAATCGAGTGGCGTCGGCGACGGCGTGTTCGACGGCTTCGGTCATGCAGGCTCCCCGGCTGGTCATCACTCGCGCTGCCGAGCAGGCGCGGGGGACCCAGCCGGGGCCGGACACGCTGATCCCGTTGAGCAGCAACGAGATCCGTCGCCTGTTCACCCGGCTGGTCTCGACCGTCCAGCACCACACCAGTCACATCCTGCACTGGTCACAGTGGCGTAGACGCCGGCAGGCGCAGGCCCGAGCCGCTCACTACCGCAAACGACTCGAACCGCCGTAAGACACGACCCGCCGTTGCAGTACTAACCGCCGGGTATCTGCACGGCGGGCCGGCGTTCGAGCCGAATCCGTTCCGCGACGATCCCGGCGACCTCGTGTACCGAACCGGCGACCTGGGACGGCTCGCGCCGGACGGAACGCTGTCGATCGTCGGCCGACTCGACGACCAGCTGAAGATCCGCGGCGTACGAGTGCAGCCCGCAGAGGTTTCGGCGGTGCTGGCAACCCATCCCGGAGTGGTCTCCGCGGTCGTTGTTGCACGTGGCCCAGACCTTATCGGCTACTTCGTGCCGCGTACCGGTACGGTTCCTTCGCATGCTGAGATGCGGCGTTATCTCGCGGAGCGGCTGTCGCCAGTCGCGGTGCCAGCTCGGTTCGTGGAATTGGATGCTTTTCCGCTCGGCGAGAACGGTAAAGCGGACCGAGCCGCTCTACCGGAGCCGCCGGAAATCGTGGTCACAGAGGACGGTCCGCTATCCGCCACTGAGGAGCGCGTCGCCAAGATATGGCGCGAGGTCCTCGGGGTGCCCGGGGCCGGCCGCGGCGACGACTTCTTGGCGCTCGGCGGGCAGTCTCTCGCCATGACCCAGGTCATCGCGCGCCTACGCGCCGAGTTCGGCACCGAGGTGAGCATGCGCCAGTTCTTCAAGAACAGCACGGTCGCCGGGCTAAGCGCCGTGGTCGACAAGGATCTCGGCCATGGCTGACTTCGTCAGTTACCACGTGCTCGGCAACGACTATCTGGTCGTGGATCGCGCGGACTTTCCTCATACAGTCGAAGCCGCGCGGCTGGTCTGCGACCGGCACCGGGGCATCGGCGCCGACGGCGTGTTGCTGCCGTTCTGGACGGACGGCGTCCCGTCCGTGCAGATCTTCAACGCCGACGGCAGCGAGTGCAGCCGTAGCGGTAACGGATTGATCATCCTGGCGCGGCACCTGCGGGAAACCGGCGCAGTCAAGACCGACCGGTTCACCATACGCACCCCGGCGGGTCCCGTCGACGTTTCAGTACACGACAGCGGGTTCGTCCAGGTCTCGCTCGGCCCGTACGTGGCCGGCGACCCAGAGCAGCTGGAGGTCGACGAGATGGCGTTCGACTCGACCCGCAGCATGCCGTGCCGTTCGCCGGCGTCGGACAACACCCGTCGCATTGGGACGCCTGCAGAACCCTCAGGAACTCTCGGTGGCGTTGAAAGGTAGTCGCAGATACTACTGACGAGGTCGATGTCCGCCGGGTGCTGCGGCCGGACCCTGACCGGGAGGGCTCTCCGCGTGGCCCCAGTCGAACCGGCTCGGTGAGCTGGGTGTTGTGGAACGGGGTGCGGGCTCGGTCGAGCGGCGGCGGTGGCCGGACCGCTACGCCGCGGTCGGCCGCGTTGCGCTACCTGCTGCGGTGGACCACCCGCGGTGGCGGCGGACGGCGAGCTGCTGCTGCGCGGGCCGTCGCTGCTGCGGGAGTACCGCGGCGAGCCCGGCAACGTGATCTTGTGGAACGTGGCCGAAGGATCAGATCCCGTCCGGCTGACCACCCCTCACCGGTCACGCCAAGGGTGTCCGCAGTGTGGCGTTCAGTCCCGACAGCAAAACCCTGGCTACTGGCAGCCACGACGCAACGGTGATGGTGTGGGATGTGACATCAGCGGCCTCCGCGAAACGATTGACCACCCTGCGTGAGCCTAGCGGAGCCGTAAGTAGTGTGGCGTTTGGTTCCGGCGGAGGGCTCCTTGTCTCTGGCGGAGAGGGACCGTTCCTCGGCTTGTGGCAGATACCTGCGAGTGGATGAAGGACCCGTGCGGGCTCTGTAGCGTTCGCTGCCGGCAAGATCGAGGCCGGCTGGAGCGGTGCAGCGTCCAAGCCGGCGGCCGCCCTCGCCGCCGGGGTCTGCGTTCGTCGGGTTCCGGTCCCCCCGGGACGTTATGATGGTCGCGGTCACGGCCGGCGCGACCGGCCCGGACGCGAGCAGCTCTTCAAGACTGTGCAGGATCACGTCCTCCGGACGCGCGTCGCGCTTCGGCCTCTCGCCCGTAGCGGCGCGCTGGTCGCAGCAAGGCAGTCAGGGTCGCACGCTGGCCTTCGTCCGGGCCGCGAGGCGGCGGACCATCTTCGCCGCGATGCAGGGAAGGTTGGTCCCGGACGGCCACCTTGCGCCATCGCGGCCGTGACCACGGCGACCTCATCATCGAGTTGCGATTGGCAGGTCCGACATCCGAGCCGACCCCGGACCGACCTGAGGTGCCGGTCCCGGCGAACCCAGATCTCGATCATCCGGTTGTGCGGGCCTTGCAGGCGCGCCCCGTCGCCTTGCCGGTCTCAGCGGAGAGCCGCCCTCGCGCCCTCCGGCTGATCCAAGCCCTGGCTGTGGCCGCGAGCCAACGCGGACACGCTGTCGACCTCAGCGCTTTCGGCACCCATGTCCGTCATATTTCGCATCCTTGCATTTTCGGGGCCAAAGTGCGGTAGCGACGAATTCCTTAACGTCTTCGCAATCCGTGTCATGTTTGGCTGGTCGGTCGGGCCAGGTAGGTGTGAGGTGGGAGGAAGACATGCGAGTGTTGATCGTCGAGGACGAACTGCTGCTGGCGGAAGCGATACAGACAGGCCTGCGTCGAGCGAGCATCGCGGCTGATGTGGTGCACGACGGTGACACGGCCCTGGAACATGTCTCGGCCAACGACTACGACGTGGTCGTGCTCGACCGTGACATTCCGGGGACGCACGGCGATGACGTGTGTGCGCGTATCGCCGTCGAGCATCCCCGTACCCGGGTGTTGATGTTGACAGCGGCGCGGACCCTTGATGACAAGGTCACCGGCTTCGAACGGGGTGCCGACGACTATGTCGCGAAGCCGTTCGAGTTTCCGGAGTTGGTGTCGAGGTTGCGTGCCCTTGAGCGGCGGAACCAGCCGGTGGCGCCCCCGTCGCTGGAGGCAGCCGGTGTCCGGCTCGATTCGTTCCGGCAGGAGGTGTCTCGGAACGGGCGCCAAGTGCGGCTGAGCCGGAAGGAGTTCGCCGTCCTGGAGTTGCTCATGCGGGCCGACGGCGGCGTGCTCAGCGCCGAACGGTTGCTGGAGAAGGCCTGGGACATGAACGCCGACCCGTTCACGAACACGATCCGCGTGACCATCTCCACCCTGCGCAAGAAGCTCGGCGAGCCGTGGGTGATCCAGACGGTCCCCGGCAGCGGCTACCGATTCGATGGTCCCCGTGGCTGAGCGGTCCTCGCCCCGGAACCTGCTGTCGTGGCGGCCGCGGATGACGATCCGCGCCCGGCTGACCCTCACCTACGCGGCCCTCATGACGGGCACCGGTGCGCTGATGCTGGGCGCCGTCTACACCTTCATGAGGTACGTGCCGACGTACGCGATCCTGCCGGCGAAGGTGGAGAACGTGTCCGTCCCGGGAACCAGGCCCGTCTCGCCACTTCAACCCACCGAGACCGTGCGGGGCCTCAACCTCACCAGCGCTTCCGACATCCTCAAAACGCTGCTCATCGTCTCAATCGTCGTGCTCGTCGTGCTCGCGATGATCGGCGCGATGCTCGGCTGGATCACCGCGGGCCGGGTGCTGCGTCCGCTCTCGGCGATCAACTCAGCCGCGAAGCTCGCCGCGACGGGCACCCTCGATCACCGTATCGGCATGCGCGGCCCGGGAGACGAGGTGCACGATCTCGCGGACACCTTCGACGACATGCTCGAAAAGCTCGACCGTTCGTTCCAGGCCCACCGTCGATTCGCGGCGAACGCCTCCCACGAACTGCGTACGCCCCTGGCGACCAACCAGACGATGCTGCAGGTCGCCCTGGCCGACCCCGATCTCGACCAGGCCACACTGCGGCAGGTCGCCGAACGCGTCTACCAGACCAACCGGCGCAACATCGAGACCGTCGACTCGCTCCTCACCCTCGCCGAGATCGGCGCGCGGGGCGTTCGCCAGGAGGACATCGACCTCGCTCAGATCGCCGTGGACGCGCTACACGACCTGCGCGACGAGCTTGAGTCCTGCGGCCTGCGGGCGGACATCAAACTCCGCCCGGCCCAGACCGTCGGCGATCCGGTGCTCCTGCGTCGGGCGGCCGTGAACCTGCTGCAGAACGCGCTGCGCCACAACGTGGCAGGCGGCTCGCTCCAGGTGCGCACCGAACGCACCGGAGACGAAGTCCAACTGCGCGTGGCAAACACGGGACCCGTGGTGCCGGAAGGCACCGTCTCCTCCCTGACCGAGCCCTTCGTCCGGGGCACGGGACGCGTCGGCGGACAGCGGCATCACGGTCTCGGGCTGGCGATCGTGGCCAGCGTCGCCAACGTGCACGACGCCGCGCTCGACATCGCCGCGAACCCCCGGGGCGGGCTCACCGTGACGTTCACCCTCGCCAGCAGTGATGTCAGCAAAAGGTAAAGAGATCCCTTAACGCCGTCGCAACCGACGAATCGCTGAACTGGTCTCGGATCAGCGACACCACCGGGTGTCGCGCCGAAAGGACGAGACCATGTTCCTCACCAAGAAGAAGCAGCGCGGCGTGCTCGGGACCCTGTCCGCGGTACCGCTGATGATCGCGCTACTCACGGGCTGCAGCGCCGCCGACGGCGGCAGCGACGGATCAGGTGCGGCGGACGGCGAGAAGACCGCCTCCAGCCAGCAGAGCTTCGAAGACTGGCAGCTCGCCTTCGCGCGGTGCATGCGCGCCGAGGGCCTCGACGTTCCCGACCCGGGGAAGGGCGGCCTCGGCGGCCTGCGCGACTCCTCGGACACCGCCGCGCTCGAGCAGGCCAGCACGAAGTGCCGCGGGAAACTCGGTGACCCGCCCCCCGCTCCTGACCTGGAGGGCAAGTCGGACGAGCAACTGCAGGAGGAGGCGCTGAAGAGCGCGAAGTGCTTCCGCGACAACGGCGTCGATGTTGCCGATCCCAAGAAGGGCGAGATCGGCTTGACGATCCCGCAGGACGCGCCGAAGGGCGTGATAGCGAAGTGCGCGCCGAACGCGGGCAACGGCATCGCGGGCGTGCGACCCAATGGCTGAGAAAATGCTCGCGGCCCACGGTTCCGCCTCGGGAGCTCAGCCCGACTCGGCTCCGCGTCGCGGTCGAAGCCGGCGGCGCCGGCTCGTCGCGGTCGGCGCCGCCTTCGGTGCGGCCGTCCTGCTGGGTGTCGGCGCCGTCGGCGTCTACGCACACGGCACGACCCGCAGCCCCGGGACCGCCAAGGAGAACCGGCACGTCAACACCGCGCCGATCGAACGCGGCACGCTCACCGGAACGACGAAGGCCTCGGGAACCCTTGCTTTCGCCGTCGCCCGCGACGTCGCCAGCAGCCTCGGCGGCGTGGTCACCTCACTGCCTGCCACCGGCCAGCAGATCCGTCTCGGTCAGGAGCTCTTCGCGCTCGACAACGTGTCGGTTTTCCTCTTCCAGGGGGCCGTTCCCGCCTGGCGTGCACTCCAGAACGGGATGGACGACGGGCCGGATGTCAAACAGCTCGAGCGGAGCCTGGCGGCGCTCGGCTACTTCGACCGCGAACCCGACGAGAGTTTCACCTGGCGCACCGCCGAGGCGATCCGGGCCTGGCAGAAGGCCACCGGCCAGAAGAAGACGGGAACCATCGAGCTCGGCCGCATCGTCTTCGCCGCCGGCGACGTGCGCGTCGCCGCGGTGAAGACGACCGTCGGGGCCCAACTCGGCGCCGGCTCGTCCGTCCTCGGCATCACCGGACTCGACAAGCAGGTGGACGTCGACCTCAAACTCGCCGACCAGCAGTTGGCGGTCGTCGGCGGCAAAGTCACCATCGACTTTCCCTTGGGCCAGTCGACGAAGGGCACGATCACGGCGGTCGGTGTGCCGACGGAGAAAGACGGCAACAACAGCAAGATCGTGGTGATCCCCGTCGTCGTCGCGCTGGCCGATCCGGCGGCGGCCGGCCCGCTCCAGCAGGCAACGGTGACCGTGAACTTCCCATCAGCGGTGCGCGAGAACGTGCTCTCGGTCCCCGTCGGCGCCCTGCAAGCACTCGACGGAAACCGGTTCGGGGTCGAAGTCATCGGCAAGGACGGTACGACCACGCGCGTCCCCGTGAAGACCGGACTGTTCGCCGGCGGGCGCGTGGAGATCTCCGGCGACGGCATCGCCGACGGTCAGACAGTCGTGGTACCGGGACTATGAGCGACATCGTCGTGCTGCGCGACGTCGAGCGCAGCTACGGGGAGCCTCCGGTGCTGGCCTGCGCGGGAGTGAGCCTGACCATTCGGTACGGCGAACTGGCCGCGATCGTCGGCCCGAGCGGCTCCGGTAAGTCGACCCTCCTCAACCTGATCGGCACCCTCGACCGACCCACCGCGGGCTCGGTCCTCATCGAAGGGATGGATGTGAACGACCTTTCCGATCGCGCGCTCTCGGCTCTCCGCGCCCACCGGATCGGTTTCGTGTTCCAGCAGTTTCACCTGGCCGACGGCGTGACCGCGCTCGACAACGTGGCCGACGGGCTGCTCTACTCGGGCGTCACCCGGTCCGAGCGGCGCGAGCGGGCGCGGAGCGTCCTCCACCGCATCGGGCTCGGCCACCGCCACGGTCACAAGTCGAACCAGCTTTCCGGGGGCGAGCGGCAGCGCGTCGCCATCGCGCGGGCCGTGATCGGCAAGCCGCCGCTACTGCTGGCAGACGAACCGACCGGCAACCTCGATTCGGCCTCGGGCGCGACGGTCGTCGACCTGCTGCACGAGATTAACGCACAGGGAACCACCGTCGTGGTCATCACCCACGATGCGGAGCTGGCCGCGCGGTTGCCGCGTCAGATCGCCATCCGCGATGGCCGAGTTCTCGCCGACTCCGCCGAGAGGACGATCGCATGAGTGCGTCGATCACGTCAGCGGATCCCGGGCCGAGCCCGTCAGCTCCCTCGGCGCCGCCGCCGGCCGGCCAAGTCGCCGCCCGGCTCGGGGAGCGTCCGCCCCGTTCCCGGCTGCTCGGCCGAGACGTGCTGCGGCTGGGCACCGCCGGACTGCGCACCCGGCCAGCCCGCGCGATCCTGTCGGCGCTGGGCATCGCGATCGGCATCGCCGCCATGATCGCCGTCGTCGGCATCTCCACGTCGAGCCAGGCGAAGCTCAACGCCCAACTGGCGGCCCTCGGCACGAACCTGCTGACCGCGCAGGCCGGCAAAAGCGTCTTCGGGCATGACACAAAACTGCCGCCGGACACCATCGCGAAGATCGGTCTCCTGGACGGAGTCGAAAGCGTGAGCGGCTACGGCGACCTCACTGCCGGCGTGTATCGAAACCACCTCTCTGACAAGGACGCCACCGGCGGCATCACCGCTCGTGCGACCGATCTCCATCTGCTCGGCACCGTGGGCGCCAAGCTTGCGGCGGGATCCTGGCTGGACGATGCCACCGCGAACTTTGCGGCCGTCGTCCTCGGCTCAAAGGCCGCCGAACGGCTGGGCGTCGTCTCCACCGGATCCCAGGTGTGGATCGGCGACCAGTACTTCACCGTGGTCGGAATCCTCGAAGCCGTGCCGCTCGCGCCGGAACTCGACACCTCCGCGCTGATCGGCGCCCCGATCGCGCGCTCGCAGTTCGGCTACGACGGCAGCCCGACCGTCGTCTACGAGCGCTCGGCGGATGCCGCCGTGGACTCGGTGCGCTCCCGCCTCGGCCGTACGGTCAACCCGCAGGCGCCCGACGAGGTCACCGTGTCCCGACCCTCCGACGCCCTCGCCGCGAGGAACGCCGCCGACCAGGCGTTCACCGGGCTGCTCGTCGGGCTCGGTTCGGTTGCTCTCCTCGTCGGCGGCATCGGCGTGGCCAATACGATGATCATCTCGGTGCTGGAGCGCCGCCGCGAGATCGGTCTCCGACGCGCCCTCGGCGCCACCCGAAGCCACATCCGTACGCAGTTCCTCGCCGAAGCGCTCCTGCTGTCGGCCTTCGGCGGAGTGCTCGGCTCACTCATCGGCGTCGCGGTGACCGCCGGCTTCGCCTTCATCAAAGGCTGGCCCCTCACGGTGCCACCCCTGACCCTGGTGATCGCGGTCGCCGCCACCCTGCTCGTCGGCGCGGTGGCCGGACTCTACCCGGCAATCCGCGCCGCACGGACACATCCGACAGCCGCCCTGAGTGGATAAGAGGTCGCCAGCAGGTGCGACGCGAATGCGCCTCATGGTGCTCAAGGGATCATGCTGCTAAGAGTTCCTAACAAAGTCGGACGATGTGTCGGTGCGTGATGATGCAGGTGGCGAGGCTGAG
>NZ_BAAARV010000105.1:0-6835 GCF_039532525.1 Dactylosporangium salmoneum | reverse complement strand
AGCATGGCCGAGGGCATGGTCCTGGCCGGGCTGATCAAGAACCCCGAGGGCAGCGGCAAGGGCAGCCCGTTCGACCCGAACATCGACAAGACGCAGGCGACGGGCCGGTTCGAGTACATCAAGGGTCAGATGCTGAAGCTCAACTTCTGCTCTGAGGCCGACGCGCCGGTCAAGATGAAGTACCCGGACAAGGTCATCACGCCGGCCGAGGCGCGGGCCAACGCCGTGGGCGCGCAGAACCTCAACAAGCCCGAGGGTCTGATCATCCACCACGTGCTGGGTGAGGTCGCGGCGCTGACCGACCCGAAGACCGGCGCGCTGCTGTATGAGGACACCGACGCGGACGGCAAGAAGAACTTCGACAAGATCCGCAACGGCGGCCTGAAGATCGTCACCACGATCGACAAGGACATCCAGCCGCTCGCGGTGCGCGAGGCCACCGACAACAAAGAATCGAACATGTACAAACAGCCGGGGAACCTGCAGGCGGCCCTCGTGGCCGTCGAGCCGGGCACCGGCGCGGTCAAGGCCTACTACGGCGGCGACAACGGCAGCGGCAACGACTACGCCGGCTACTACAACGACCCGGTGCTCGGCGACGGCAGGGACAGCTGCTGCGGCGGCCACCCGCCGGGTTCGACGTTCAAGGTCTACACCCTCGCCACCGGCCTCATGGCGGGCTACAAGATCGACTCGATGTGGGACGGCAACTCGCCGGCCGACTTCCCCAAGAGCGGCCGTACCGCGAAGAGCGGCAACCCGGTCAAGAACGCGGGTGACGGTTCCCCGTCGAAGCCCAAGTGCGACTCCGGCCACGGCGACTGGTGCACCCTGCAAGAGGTCACCGTCATGTCGCTCAACGTGCCGTTCTTCGCGCTCACCGAGGCGGTCACGCCGGCCAAGGTGATCGACACCGCCCGGGCCGCGGGCATCACCGACATGTGGGCCAACGTCCAGGGCAAGTCGACCAAGATCGACCTGACGAACAACGACGGCGCCAAGGTGTCGCCGACCTACTTCTCCACCGAGGTCGGCTTCGGGCAGTACCCCGTGACGGTCCTCGAGCACGCGGGCGGCATCGCCACCTTCGCCGCGCGCGGCCTGGCCGCCAAGACCCACTTCCTCAAGGAGGTGTGGCAGGACGGCAAGAAGACCTACGCCGAGGTCATCGCCCCGAAGCGGATCCCGGGCTTCACCGACCAGATGTCCGACGACCTCAGCACGGTGCTGCAGGGCGTGCCGGCGCACTACAACCTGAAGACGCACGACGGGCGGCAGATCGCCGGCAAGACGGGCACCTGGCAGTACGGCGACAACGGCTCGTCCAGCGGCAACGCGCACGCCTGGATGGTCGGCTACAGCGCCTACGACCCGGCGAAGAAGTCGCCGGGCCTCGCGGTGGCGGTCTGGGTCGGCAACAAGGCCAACGAGCAGCCGATCAAGGACAAGAACGGCAAGGCCATCATCGGTGGCTCGCTGCCCGGCCCGATCTGGCGGGACTTCCTCGACGCCGCGCTGACGCAGCTCAAGGAGCCGAAGGTCAACTTCCGGCCGCCGGCTCACACCGGGCGGATCGAGGTCGGCACCGGCATCTCGCCGCAGCCGAGCCTGCCGCCCGTGATCGACCCGAACAACCCCGGCAATGGCAACGGCAACGGCAACGGCAATGGAAACGGCAACGGGGGCAACCCCGGCAACCCGGATCAGAGCCAGGTGCCGGGCGGTAACGGCGGAGGCCTCGTCCCGACCATCATTCCGACACGAAGACGCTGACACCCGAAAGGTGTAGGGCCACGGTCCCGGCGGTATGTTCGCCGGGACCGTGGCCCTTTTCGTGGGAGGTGGGCGTTGGACGCCGGCAGGCGCAGGGTCGTCCGGTGGGTGCTGCTCGGGCTTTTCGTGGCGCTGGTCGTCTACGCCCACATCTGGTACCGCAACCGCCACGACTGGTTCGACCTCGGCATCTACCGCCAGGCCGTGAACTGGTGGCTGGACGGCCACAACCTCTACGACTTCGTCAAGCCCGACGACACCCAGGGCGCACTCGGCTTCACCTATCCCCCGTTCGGCGCGCTGGTCCTGGTCCCGTTCGCGGTGCTGGGCTGGCTGCCGGCCGTCGTGCTCTACAGCGTCGTCACGGTCGCGGCGGTGCTCGTCACGACGTACTGGCTGCTCGCCCCGATCGCCCGCGAGAAGGGCTGGGACCTGCCGTTCGCGCTGGTCCTGGCGCTGGCCGTGATCAGTGCCCTGGAGCCGATCCGCGAGAACTACACGTTCGGCCAGATCAACATGGTGCTCGTCCTGCTGGTCCTGGCCGACCTGCTGGTCCTGCTCCCCAAGGGCAGCCGCTGGGCCGGCGCGCTCATCGGCCTGGCCGCCGCCATCAAGCTCACCCCGGCCATCTTCGTCATCTACCTGCTGGTCAGCCGCCGCTACCGGGCGGCGCTCACCGCCGTGGCCACCGGAGCCGCGGCCAGCCTGCTGGCGTTCGCCGTCATGCCGCGCAGTTCCGTGCGGTTCTGGACCGACGCGTTGTGGCAGGGCGAGGGGATCGGCAATGCGGCGTACACCTTCAATCAGTCCTTCTACGGCATGCTCGCCCGGCTGTCCGCCCCCGGCGAACCCAACCGGCTCGTCTGGGCCGCGCTCGTGCTGCTCGCCCTCGGGTTCGGGCTGTGGCGGGCCCGCCGTGCGGCGCTGGCCGGCGACGAGGTGGTCGGGCTGACCATCACCGGGCTCGTCGGCTGCCTGATCAGCCCGATCACCTGGGTCCACCACATCTACTGGTTCATCCCCGCGCTGATCGTGCTGGCCGCCGCCTCCCGCTGGCGGGTGGCGCTCGCGGTCGTCGTCGCGCTCACCGTCGGGCTCGGCCTGGTCTCCTGGTTCGAGCAGGGCCTGCCGGTCGATCCCTGGGGCCATGGCGTGTGGGGCTTCCTCATCAAGAACTGGTACCTGCTGCTGATGGTTGCCCTGCTCTTCGCCCTGCCGATCCGGCCCGGGGCCCGCGTCGAACCGGGGGTTGCATCCACTACCGAGCCGGCGACGGTACGGTGACACGATGCCGATGAGACCGGGCCAGCCGAGCCTGCGCCCTGAGCATCTAGTCGACGAGCCCGCCAACTCCGACCGCTTCATCGGTGGCCTGTCCGAGTCGATCGGCGGCCCCCTCGGCACGCACGCCGTCCGGACCAGCGTCCGGCTGCCCGGCGGCGGCCGGTTCTGGACCCCGGCCCGCGTGGTACTGCTGCTCATCTGCGCGATGCTGAGCTTCCACTGGGTGCAGAAGTCCCCCTGCCGCGATGCCGCGTGGGCGGACATGAAGCAGTACAAGTACTTCTGCTACACAGACGTCCTGGCGCTGTACTACGCCGAGGGCCTCAGCGACGGCCAGGTCCCCTACAAGGACCACCCGGTCGAGTACCCGGTGCTGACCGGCGCCTTCATGGGCGTCCTGGGCCTGCCGGTGCACGACCTCAAGGAGCGCGGCGTCGTGCAGAACGACGGCCAGACGTTCTACGACGTCAACGCTGTCGTGCTGGGCGCCTTCGGCATCGTCGCCGTCGCCGCCACCCTCGCCGTGCGCCGCCGAAGGCCTTGGGACGCGGCCCTGCTCGCCGTCGCTCCCGCGCTATTCGTGTCCGCGACCGTCAACTGGGACCTGTTCACGGTCGGGCTGACCGCCGTGGCCATGGCCTACTGGGCGAAACGAAAACCTGTGCTCGCCGGCGTCTTCCTAGGCCTGGCGACAGCGGCGAAGTTTTATCCGATGCTCATCATCGGCGCGCTACTCGTGCTCAGCCTGCGCACCGGCAAATGGAAGGACTTCTTCGTCGCCGTCGGCACGGGCGTGGTCACGTGGGGGGTCGTCAACGCGCCCGTCGCGTACTTCTTCTACGACTCGTGGATCAAGTTCTGGTCCTTCAACCAGGAGCGCGGGATCGACTGGGGCACCCTGTGGTACATCGGGGCGCACTTCCCGCGGGGCTCCGGGCAGTACGGCTTCCCGTTCTTCGGGAACCTGGAGACGGACCCGCAGCACTCCACGCTCAACACCCTCTACCTGGGGCTGTTCCTCATCTGCTGCGCGGGCATCCTGATCCTCGGCCTGACCGCGCCGCGCACCCCGCGCTTGGCTCAGCTGGCGTTCCTGATCGTCGCCGCGTTCCTCATCACGGGGAAGGTCTGGTCGCAGCAGTACGTCCTGTGGCTGATCCCCCTCGCGGTGCTGGCCCGGCCCCGGTGGGGGGCGTTCCTCGCCTGGCAGATCGCCGAGGTGCTCTACTTCGTCTCCTTCTACGGCGAGCTCATGGGCGCCTCCGGCCGGCAGGTGTTCCCCGAGGGCGTCTTCGTGCTGGCCTCGCTCCTGCGGCTGATCACCCTCGCGATCCTCGTCGGGTACGTGATCCGCGACATCCGGCGGCCCGAGGAGGACGTGGTCCGGTCCACCTACGAGGGCCAGGACCCGGACGCCGGCGTCTACAACGAGGAGTTACCCGAGGAGGAAGAAGGGCTGGCCCCTCCACCGCCGGCACTGGCGCGGGCGGGATAGCCCGTTTCACGTGAATCACAACGGCCCGGGCGGTTTCCGCGCGGGCCGTTGTGTTTGGGTGCTTTCGAAATGTCGGGCGCTGGCGCGCCACGACATTTCGGACTTTTCGCCTGGCAGTCTTGAGTTGGACAAGTATCCGGGAGTTTGTGCGCTATCTGTTAGGCTGCGGCCGGCACCGGCTCGCCCTTGGTAGCGACGGACCGCTCGGTGACTTTCAGGCGGGCCGACACGAGCATGGCCAGCAGTACAACCGCGGCGGCCACCACGAAGACCACGTCCAGGCTGACGACGAAGTCGCTCATGGCACCGGGGTGGGAGGCCAGCGCCTCGCCGGTGCGGGCCTGGTAGACGCGGGCGAGCACGGCGCCGACCGCGGCGGCGCCGACCGCGGTGCCCATCGACTGGAAGAACCGGATGCCGGTGGTCGCCACGCCGAGCTGGTGCCGGGGCGCGGCGTCCTGCACGACGGTGATCAGCCGCCCGATGAGCTGGCCGAACCCGACGCCGAGCAGCACCAGCACCCCGCGGAGCGCCCACAGCGAAGTCCCCTCGTGGACGAAGAGCGCGATCGCGCCTATGGCCACGGCCGCGCAGGCGGTGCCCAGCAGCAGGGCCGTCCGCGTCGCGAGGTGGATCTTGCCCGCGGTCAACCCGGAGAGCGCGAGCCCGGCGGCCATGAAGGCGAGGTACAGGCCGGAGTCGGAGGCGCTCACGCCGCGGGCGACCTGGAGGTACAGCATGAGGTGCACCATCGCCCCGATCATCGCGGCGCCGATGAGCAGCTGGATGACGTAGCTGCCGCGGATGGTCCGGTCCCGCAGCAGCGACAGGGGCAGCACGGGGTGCGCGGCGACCGACTCGCGCCACACGAAGAGCGCCAGGCTGATCACGCAGGCCGCGGCGAGCCCGAGGATTTGGGGGGAGATCCAGGGGTACCGCTGCCCGCCCCACTCGCACACGAGCAGCAGTCCGGCCGCGAACGCCGCCGCGAGCCCGGCGCCGGGCAGGTCCAGGTCGGTGCGCGTGGTCTCCCGCGGGATTCGGATGACGAACAGGCCGCCGATGATTACGACCAGGCCGAGCGGGACGTTGACGTAGAAGATGCCCCGCCAGTTGTCGTGGTCGGCGAACAGGCCGCCGATGAACGGTCCGATGGCCATGCCGAACCCGGCGAAGAGCCCACCGATCCCGCCGCTCCTGCCGCGGTCGTCCCCCGGCTCGGCGAGGTTGGCGAGCACCACCATGGTCACGCTCATGAGGCCGCCGGCCCCGACGCCCTGCACCGCCCGGAACGCGATGAGCTGCTCCATGCTCTGCGCCGCCCCGCACAGCACCGACCCGACCAGGAACACCCCGACGGCCCCGAGCCACACGGGCTTCGCCCCGAACGAGTCGCACAGCCGCCCGTACAGCGGCAGCACCACGGTCGCCGCCAGCGCGAACGCCGCGACCAGCCAGGCCACGTGCTCGACCCCGTGCACGGGATCGAGATCCCGCACGATCGGCACGATCGCCGACGAAACGATGTTCTGGTCCAGGATCGCCAACACGATCGTGAACAGACAGAGCACCCCACCAACCCGCCGTTGCATCTTCGTCACGTGAGTAGACTAAGCACAATTTTAGACCTAGTACAAGTTTGATCCTGGTATAGTTGCCCCATGGTGAGTTCGGCTTCTCCCGAGGCGCTGACGCTGCGCGAGCGCAAGAAGATCCAGACCCGGACGACCCTGTGGAACACCGCGATCGACCTGTTCGTCCGCCACGGCTTCGACAACGTCTCGGTGGCCCAGATCGCCGCCGCCGCCGAGGTCTCGAAGATGACCTTCTTCAACTACTTCCCGACCAAGGAAGACCTGGTCGTCGGGCCGATGTCCGAGCACACGAACGAGATGGCCGAGACCGTGCGCAACCGCGCCCCGGGCGAGACGCCGGTAGAGGCCCTGCACCGGCACTTCCTGGACGGCCTGGCCCGCCGCGACCCGGTGACGGGCCTGTGTGACCGCCCGCACGTGCTGGCCGTCCAGCGCCTGATCCACGAGACCCCGAGCCTGACCTCCCGAGCCCTGACCGTCCTGGTCCAGATGCAGAACGGCCTGGCCGAAGCCCTCGGCCCCACCTTCAAGGACCGGGCCACCGCCGCCATCATCAGCGGCGCCCGCGACGCCCTGACGATGGAGAACACCCGCCGCCTCCTGGCCGGCGAGTCAAGCGACGCCGTCTACCCCGACGCCGTCGCCAACGCCAACGAGGCCTTCACCCTGCTGAAAACCGGCCTCTGAC
>NZ_BAAARV010000104.1:0-33064 GCF_039532525.1 Dactylosporangium salmoneum | reverse complement strand
GGTCCGGACGGCCCCGGCGACGGCCCCGGCGAGGCAGAGCAGGGGCGCGGGGGCGGGGCGGCGCTCGCCCATGGCCAGGCGCACCAGCCAGGCGGCGTGCAGCACGCCGCAGGCGGCCGCGGCGAGCAGCACCGCGGCGGGCACGCTCAGGCCGAGCGGAGGGCCGCCGAGCAGCACCGCGGCCGCGGCGGTCAGGGTGAGCGGCGCGGACGCCATGAGCCACCGTTCGCGGGATCTGTGTGCGCCGCCGACTCCGGGTTTCATGTGGGGTCCGTCCGCTCGCCGGGTGGGGGGTACCTAGCTGTCCCCGGTAACGAGGCGGTCCGAGGGCGGTAACGGTGATCCAAACCTCTGTCACCCGCCGGGGGTACCGTGTGGCCACTGGACGGATTCGGGGGCCGTCGGCTCTCTAGAGACGTGACGCACGAAATCGGGACGGCGCCGCCGGACTTCGCCGAGTTCTACCGCGCCGAGGCGGTGCGGGTGCAGCACGTCATGAGCGCCTTCTGCGGCCGTGAGCTGGGCGCCGAGGCGGCCGCGGAGGGCTTCGCCCGGATGCTGGAGCGCTGGGCGCGGCTGCGCGACGTCGGCCCGCTCCAGCGGCGGGCGTACGTGCTGACCACCGCGAAGAACTATGCGCGGCGGCGGGCCGAGAGCGAGTCGCGGTACGTGCCGCTGGAGGACCGGCCGGGGCAGGAGCCGGCGGCGCTCGACGCGGCCCTGGACCGGGTCGACGACCGCCTGGGCCTGGAGCGGGAGGTGCGCCGCCTGATCGACGCCCAGCCGCACCGGCGGCGGCAGGTCGCATTCCTGTACTTCCTGCACGACGACGGCTACGGCGAGATCGCCCAGCTGCTGGAGATGAACGAGTCCACGGTCCGCAGCCACGTCGCGGAGCTGCGCAAGCTGCTGCGCCCGTACGTGCGGCGGCTACAGGAGATCACGGAGGCGAGTGAGCATGGCCGAGCCTGACCCGACCCGGGAGCTGATCCGGGGGGCGTACGCCGACCGCCCCTTCGACGCCGACGCCGCCCTGGCCGACGTGGTCCGCCGAGCCGGCCGCCCCCCGATCGGGAGCGCAGAGCCCGCGGGGCGGCGGCACGCGGTGGACGTGCGGCGGCGGCGCGGCCTGTCCGTCCTGGCGGTCTTCGGCGGCGTGGTCGTGATGGTGCTCGCGATCGGGTACGGCGCCGGCGTGTTCGGCGGCAAGGGCGAGCCCATGGGTGCGCCGCCGCTCGTGGTCGTCCCGACCCGCCCGGCCGGGGACGTGCCGGAGGCGAGCCGCATGCCGACGTCGTGGCCGAGCCAGAGCCCGGGCCCCTCGTCGCTGCCCGACGACGGCTACTCGCCGGTCCCGATCGACCTGCCCAGCAGCTGCGCCGTGGCGTGGAACCTGGACTTCTCCGGCGGGAAGTTCCAGGTCGGCTCCCGCGGTGACGTGTGCCCGCCGCTGGAGCGGGGCCGGCTGCTGCTGCTGGAGAGCATCACCGGCAACGGGCTGATCGGCCCCGGCTCGGCCCGGGTCTGGAGGCTCGCCGACGTGCCGGACCGGGTGGCGCCGCCGTTCACCTTCCGCGCACCGGGCGTCGACGCGCTGATCCCCGGGCACTACTACGAGATCATCTACATCGAGCCGCAGCTGGCGGACACCGCGTCGCCCGGCGCGGACGCCTGGCCGTTCTACCGCGGCGCGATGACGATCTCGATGGTGATGCCCTAGGACGTCACCGTCCGAGGCCCGCCTCGCGGGCCCGGACGATGGCCTCGGCCCGGTCGGCGACCTGCAGCTTGGCGAAGACGTTCGACACGTTGTTGCGGACCGTCTTCTGGGACAGGTACAGCGCCTGGGCGATCTGGGCGTTGGAGCGGCCGGCCGCGAGCAGCTCCAGGATCTCCCGCTCGCGGGCGGTCAGCTCCGGGAAGGCCTCGGCGGGGGCCGGCGGCCCGGCGGCGAAGAACTCGGCGATGCGCCGGGCCAGGGTCGCGCCGAACACCGCCCCGCCCGAGGCGACCGTGTTGATCGCCCGCACGATCTCCTCCTGCTCGGCGCCCTTCACGAGGTACCCCCGGGCGCCGGCCCGCACCGCGGTGAACACGGTGCCGTCGTCCTCGGACATGGTGAGCACGACGACGCCGACCTCGGGGGCCTCGGCCGCGAGCCGCCGGGTGGCCTCGATGCCGTTCAGATCCGGCATCTGTACGTCCATGACGACGACGGCCGGGCGCAGCCGCACGGCCAGCTCGACCGCCTCGAGCCCGGTGGCGGCCGTGCCGACCACGTCGATGCCGCCGACCGAGCCGAGCAGCACGGCCAGCCCGTCGCGGAAGATCGGGTGGTCGTCCGCGACGAGCACCCGGATCGGATCGCCGCTCACGCCGCCGCCTCCGCTTCGCTCCGGCGGCGGCGCGACAACCTGAGTCCCTGGTGAGCGGCCACTCCGCTTCGCTCCGTACCGCTCACGCCGGGGCTCCAATGTTCGAGGGTGCGGGGGATCACGAGCTTACTGCCGAGGCCAGGGGCAGGCGGGCGCGCACGACGGTGCCGCCCGACGCCGGGCACTCGATCTCGCAGCGCCCGCCCAGCTCGGCCGCCCGCTCCCGCAGCGAGACCAGCCCGACGCCCGACGAGGTGCCGGGGGCGATGCCGGCGCCGTCGTCGGTGACCTCGACCACGAGGGTGTCGCCCTCGGCGGCCAGCCGCACCGTGCACGCGCTCGCGCCGGCGTGCCGGGTCACGTTCGTCAGGGCCTCCGAGACGATGCGGTACGCCGCCACCTCCACCGCCGCCGGCAGGTCCTCCGGCAGGTCCGCCGACACCCGGGCGGCGAGCCCCGGCGTGCGCAGCCGCTCGGCCAGCTGCCCGACCGCGCCGGCCAGGCCGACGTCGTCGAGCGCGGGCGGGCGCAGGTCGTGCACGAGCCGCCGCACGTCGGCCAGCGCCGCCGACACGTCCTCGCGGGCCTGGCGCAGCATCGCGTCGGCCCGCCCGGTGTCGGCCCGCATGAGGTTGCGGGCCGTGTCGATGCGCAGCGCCACGCCGCCGAGGGCCGGGCCGAGCCCGTCGTGCAGGTCGCGGCGGACCCGGCGGCGCTCCTCCTCCCGCGCCCCGACCAGCCGCTCCCGGCTCACCTGCAGCTCGGCGGCCAGGTAGCTGGAGCGGGCCGCCGCGGCCGCCTGCCGGACCACGTCGGCCAGCAGGCGCTCGTCGCGCGGGGAGAGGGCGGTCCGGTACCCGCCGGCGGCGAGGATGAGCCGGCCGACGGTCTCGTCGCGGTACGTGATGGGCAGCACCTGGGTGGCGGCCGGCGCGGTGCCGAACTCGGCCAGCATCACCTGCCCGCCGGTGCGCAGGACCTCCACGGCGACGTAGGGGGAGCGGAACGCCTCGGCGACGCTGCGCGCGACGGCGAGCAGCTGGTGCTCGGGGCCGTCGGAGCGTTCGAGCTGCTCGGCGAGGCCGGAGATGATGCGGTACGGATCGTGGCGCTGGCCGAGCACCACCCGCTGGACGAACACCCACAGCCGGTTGCGCAGCGGGCCGTACACCAGGAGCACGACCAGCAGGCCGACCAGCGCCGCCCCGCGATCGCCGAGCTGCGTGGTGACCACGGCCAGGATGCCGGCGTCGACGACCACCACGACGGTGGCCAGGCTGCCGTAGAGCACGGTCCCGCCGAGCAGCCGGTCGATGTCGAACCGCTCGGGGGCCAGCACGCCGATCGCGATCGCCCCGGAGGTGAACCCGATGGCCACGAACAGCCCGGCGCCCAGCCACGACTGCGGCAGTACGAGCGCGGAGAGCATCACCAGCACGTCGATCACGCCGGCCCACAGCAGCCAGCGCATGCGCGCCCGCTCCAGCCCGGCGGTCGCGCGGTACCGCCGGATCACCACCGCGAAGGGCACGAGCACGCTCAGCGGGAGCGCCGCGTGGCCGATGCGCAGCAGCACCTCCCATGCGCCGTCGGGCAGCGGCAGGCGCAGCAGGTCGGCGGACAGGCCGTTCGCGGCCGCGGGGGCGGGCCCGTCGTTCATGGCCTCGGCGATCCGCGCCGGCACGAAGAGCAACGTCAGCGGCAGTACCGCGGTGGCGCCGAGACTCCCGATCGAGGCCCACCGCCACCAGCCCTTGGGCAGGCGCCCGTCCGGGTAGAAGACCAGGACCAGGGGCAGCGAGAAGAGCAGCCCGGCGCCGGCGCGCTGGTAGAGCCAGTACGCGAACACCGTGCCCGGCGGCAGCGGGCTCTTCGTCGTCGCGTAGGCCACCCAGGCCACGGCCACGCCGTCCAGCGCCCAGTGCAGGCCGGTCGCGCACAGGATCCAGGCGACCGCGTTGCGCGGCACCTTCCGGACCAGCAGCGCGCCCGGCACGGCGAGCGCGAGCCCCGCGAGCCCGGAGATCCAGCCCGCCTCGAGGCCGTCGCTCGCCCGCCGCTGCGCACCGATGGACGCCTCGAGCGCCACGGAGGCGATGGTGGCGGCGAGGGCGAGCGCGACGAACGCGCCCCCGGCCAGGGCGGACGCGCGGGGCTTGGGCACCCGCACATGGTGCCAGGCCGGGCGTCCCGCGGGCCCGGGGACAGGAGTCCCGCTCGATCAGGGACTCGGTCGGGGACGCGGCGCGGGGCGCGGGACCCTGCCGCCCGGGTCGCCCGGTCCCGCACAGTTCTCGGCATACCGCGCTACGGCGCTCGACATAGAAGGAACGCAGCCATGACCATTCGCACCGGGCCGATCCCCGCCCGCACCGACGAGGCGCCCGCCGTCACCGCCCGGATCTCCACCGGCCGGACCCGCGCGCTCGGCGCCGTCCTCGCCGCCGGCACCCTGTCCTGGGCGGTCTCCATGTTCACCGTCGGCAACAACCCGACCGACTCGCTGGGCATGACCATCACCGACGTCACCGGCGGCATGTTCCAGCTGGGGCTGTTCGCGCTGCTGGCGGTGCAGCTGCGGACGGCCGCCACGGGCACCTCGAAGGTGGCCCGCGGGATGCTCTACGTCGAGCACGTCCTGCTCGGGGTGGCCACGGTGTGGAGCTTCCTGCACGCGGTCCCGTCCCTGCGCGACTCCGCCTTCCTCGTCCCGATGGACGTCTTCTGGCCCCTGTCGATGCTCGGCATGTTCGTGATCGGCCTGAAGATCCTGTTCACCGCCCGCTGGAAGGGCGTGGCCCGGGCGTGGCCGACGGTGGCCGAGAGCTGGGCCGTGGTGTCCGTGCCGACCTTCGCGATCGCGGGCTCGCCGGTGGCGGACTACGTGGGCGGCGCGCACCTGCTCATCGGGTACACGGCCCTCGGCCTCATCCTGGTCGCCCGGCCCGCGCTGACGGGAGCCCGCCCGTGACGCGCTGGGCAGGCCCCTGCTGATCCTCGACATGTCCGGCGCGTGGCGCTGGACATTTCGGCGTTCACGGGAACTGCTCGCCCATGTCCTCCAGGCACTCCCGCATCACGTCGACCAGGGCCGTGTCCGCCGGCCGGTCCAGCCACTCGTGCACGGCCACCCGCATCGCCACGAGGAAGGCGCCGGCCATCAGCCGGGCGCGCACCGGCGCGCCGAGCGACCGGGCCGAGACCTCCGCGGTCAGCTCGTCCTCCATCGAGGCGTACGTCGAGACCTGCTGCGCCGCCAGCGACGGATGCCGCCGCACGAGCCGCACCTGGTTCACCCATCCCGGGTCGCGGGCCCCCAGCCGCCGCTGCACGTCCAGCGCGGCGCCGGTCAGCGCGGCCCACGGCGGCTCGCCGGCCGGGCGCTCCCGAACCGCGTCGACCAGCTGCCCCACGCGCATCCGGTCGCCGAACAGCAGCGCCTCCTCCTTGCTGGCGAAGTAGTTGGAGAAGGTCCGGCGCGACACTTCGGCCGCGTCGGCGATCGCCTCGACCGTGACCTTGTCCAGGCCGTGCTCGATCGACAGCGCCACGGCGGCCTCGTGCAGGGCCTGCCGGGTCGCGAGCTTCTTGCGTTCCCGCAGGCCGGTCACGAAGCCGATGTTACCTACTTCTCACTGAGAAAACTTGCGCACCGGGCAAGTTTTTTGGATGCTTGTATCAGGCAAGTATTCGGCAGCCCGTCGGGCTTGTGTGGGGAGGACGACCGTGGACCACGTCGACGCGCTGCGCGACGAGGTGCGCGAGCTGATGAAGGTCGTGCGCCTGGTGAAGCAGCACCACCACGGCGGCGACACGCTCGCGCCCGGAGTGGCCGGCATGCTCGCCGCCATCGACCGGCTGGCCGGCGGGTGCCACCTCAAGGAGCTGGCCGCCGCCTGCGCGCTCGACCAGTCGACGACCAGCCGGGCGGTCAGCGCGTTCGTCGCCGACGGCCTGGTCCGCCGGGTGGCCGACCCGCACGACGGGCGGGCCAGCTTCCTGGAGCTCACCGACACCGGGCGCGATGCCATGCGGCGCACCAACGAGCTGTACACCAACCTGCTCGCCGACGCCCTGCGCGACTGGACCCGCGCCGACGTCGAGCTGCTCAGCGGCCTGCTGCGCCGCTTCGCCGAGTCGGTGGCCGCCCAGCCGGCCGCCGGTCGCACCACCACAGACAACCGCAACACGGACAGCCGCAAGGCCCTGGAGGCAACACGATGAGTCAGGCGCAAACCGAGGAGCCGATGACCCATCGGCAAGTGCTGGAGGCGCTCAGCGGACTGCTGCTCGCCCTCTTCGTCGCGATGGTCAGCTCCACGATCGTCTCGACCGCCCTTCCGAAGATCATCGGCGCGCTCAACGGCACGCAGACGCAGTACACCTGGGTCGTCACCGCGACCCTGCTGACCGCCACCGCGACGACCCCGATCTGGGGCAAGCTCGCCGACCTGTACAACAAGAAGGTCCTCGTCCAGGTCGCGATCGTGGTCTTCGTGGTCGGCTCGATCATCAGCGGCTTCGCGCAGAACACCGGCGAGCTCATCGCGGCCCGCGCCTTCCAGGGCATCGGCGTCGGCGGCCTGCAGGCGTTGGTCCAGGTGGTCATCGCGGCGATGATCCCGCCCCGTGAGCGCGGCCGGTACAACGGCTACCTCGGCGGCGTCATGGCCGTGGCCACCGTCGGCGGCCCGCTGCTCGGCGGCGTCATCGTGGACACCTCGTGGCTGGGCTGGCGCTGGTGCTTCTTCGTCGGCGTGCCGGTGGCCGTGCTGGCCCTCATCGTGCTGCAGAAGACCCTGCACCTGGCCACCATCAAGCGTGACAACGTGAAGATCGACTACCTCGGCGCCACCCTCATCGCCGCCGGCGTGTCCGTGCTGCTCATCTGGGTCTCCTTCGTCGACAGCTCGTTCGCCTGGGCGTCCTGGCAGACCGCGGTGATGGTCGCCGCCGGCCTGGTCCTGCTCGCCTTGGCCGTGTGGGTCGAGGCCCGCGCCGCCGAGCCGGTCGTGCCGCTTCGCATCGTGGCCCAGCGCACCACCGCCCTGTCCATCCTGGCCAGCCTGGCGGTCGGCATGGCGATGTTCGGCGGAGCGGTGTTCCTCGGCCAGTACTTCCAGATCGGCCGCGGCTACTCGCCCACCGAGGCCGGCCTGCTCACCATCCCGCTGATGGCCGGCGTGCTGGTCTCCTCGATCGTGGTCGGCCGGCTGATCACCCGCACCGGGCGGATCAAGCCGTACATCGTCACCGGCACCATCATCCTCGTCGCGGGCTTCGCCGCCCTGTCCACCATCGACCACGAGACGTCGCTGGTCTTCGTCGGCGCAGGCATGCTGCTGGTCGGCGTCGGCGTGGGCATGTCCATGCAGAACCTGGTGCTCGCCGTGCAGAACACCGTGCAGCTCAAGGACATCGGCGCGGCCAGCTCGACGGTGGCGTTCTTCCGCTCGCTGGGCGGCACGATCGGCGTGTCGGTCCTCGGCGCGGTGCTCGCCCGCCGGGTCACCGACAACATCACCCACTCCCTCGCGGCGGCCGGCGTGCAGGTCCCCGCGGGCGGCGAGCAGACCAGCAACCTCAACCTCAACGCGCTGCCGCCGGCGATGCAGCACATCGTCCGCGCCGCGTACGGCGACGCCACCGGGCACATCTTCATGCTCTCGGCGGCCATCGCGGTGGTCGGCGTGATCGCGGCGCTCCTGATGCGCCCGACCATGCTGCGCAGCACCCTGGACCTGTCCGGCCCCAAGCCGGCGGACCCGGCCGACCCGGTCGCCGAGCACGTCGGCGTTCAGCGGTAACCCGCAAGGAACCGAAGCCCGGACGGGCGGCGGCGAGCTCACCCCCTGGAGCTCCCGCCGCCCGTCCGCCGTTGCGCCCGCCGTTCGTTGTTGCGTGGCCCGTTCGCCGTTGCGCCGTTCGTTTGTTGTCGCGTCGTGCGTTCACCTTGGCGGCGGAGAATGATCGTCATGCCGCTCATCGCGCACCTCAGCGACTCGCACATCACCACCGGCGCCCTCGCCGCCGAGCCGGCCTCCGGGCTCTACCGCGCGCTGACCCGCGTGCTCGCCCTCGAGCCGCGCCCGGACTGCGTCGTCGTCACCGGTGACCTCGTCGACCGCGGCCAGGAGGCGGAGTACGACGTGCTCCAGGAGCTCCTGCGCAACTATCCGGTGCCCGTCCACCTCGTCCCCGGCAACCACGACGGCAAGGCGCCCCTGCAGCGGGCGTTCGGGCTGGCCGAGACGTCCTACGCGGCGGAGTACCCGGGCTTCACGATCGTCGTGCTCGACTCGCTGCGCCCCGAGCTCGGCGACGCCGGCGAGGTGGGGGAGGAGCAGCTGGCCTGGCTCGACGGGGTGCTCGGCCGGCGCGCCGGCGTGCCCGCGTTCGTCTGCCTGCACCACCCGCCGATCAAGGTCGGCATCCCCGGCATGGACGCCATCCGGCTCGCCGACGGCCCCGCGCTGGCCGAGGTGATCCGCCGCCACCCGCACGTGGTCCGCGTGCTGGCCGGGCACCTGCACCGGGTGGTCACGGCCGGGTTCGCGGGCACGGTGCTGAGCGTCGCGCCGAGCACGTACCGCCAGGTCGACCTCGGGATGCGGGAGGGCCGCCCGGTGAGCTTCGTGGCCGAGCCGGCCGGCTTCCTGCTGCACCGCCTCGACGGCGACGAGTGCGTGACCCACCTGGTGCACACCAGTCACACGGGGGCACCGGTCACCGCCTATTGAGACCGATCCGCCGATACGCGCGTGGCACGTTTCCGGGATTTGGTGCGTTGCTGACCCCCGTACCTTGGTTTCAGCGACACCACCCCATGCACCACCTGGCATGCACCCGAGAGGAACACCCCATGAGCGAGTACGGCGAGTTCGACGCCGGTCAGGAGCACGGCAGCCTGGAAGCCGCGCACACGGAGCACGGCGCCGCGATGGACCACCAGTCGCAGTACGGCATCCTCGAGCGCGACCACCACAGCGTCGAGCACGAGGAGTTCGAGCACCTCAAGCACATCGAGTACACGGACGCGGCGGGCAACCACTACGAGATCACCGAGTACACGCACTACGAGCACACGGAGATCGAGGACTCGCACGAGTTCGCCGCCTACGGCCAGGAGAGCGGCAGCTACGCCGGCTTCGGCGCGGCCGAGGGCGAGTCGGCCGGCTTCGGCGAGGCGAGCTTCGGCGAGGCTGGCGGCGGCGACGCCGGCCTGGGCATGGCGCACGGCTTCGGCGCCGCCTCGGCGGCCTCGGGCCTGCAGAGCATCACCTCCCGTTTCGAGAACTTCCTCGGCTCGGGGCTGTTCAGCGACAACGAGATCGACGACGCCAGCGCGTGATCATCTCCTCTCGGGGCGGTGAGATTGCGCTCACGGCGCCGGTCGGCGGGATCCCCGCTGACCGGCGCCGTGTCGCATCCGCGCCACTTGTCAAGGCCTTTCCGGGGCGGAATTCGGCGGCAGTTCGGCCGCAAACGACGGAGACTGCATCGTCATGAGCCTCGACGACGACTGGCACTACCTGCCGACCCGCACCCGGGCCGGCGCCCTGCAGCGCGGACTCGGCCGGGGTGCCGTGCGGGCCAGACAGGACCCCGCCGCGCCGGAGCTGGTGTACGCCTGCATCCGCCGGGACCATCGCTGGCTGCCCCTGGACGACCGGGGCATCTACCTGGCCCGGCTGGTCCGCGACCTGGAGCTGCCGACCGGCCCGATCGTGGCCCGCCTCTTCACCGCCTCCGACGAGGCCGGCGAGTTCTCCCACGTGCTGAGCGTGGTCGAGGCCTTGGGCCGGGCCGGGTCCGACGGGATCGTCGAGAGCCTGCGCCGGTACGTCGAACTGGGCCCCTACTGGCAAGAAGCCCTGGCCGCCGTCGCCCCGAGCTGGCCCGCCAACTGGTGGGACGACCTGCTCCCGATCGCCGCCGACCGCCTGGCCAGCGCCGCCCGCCCGCCCCGGCTGATCCCCGGCGCGCCGTGGACCGACTGGTCGGCCCGCGACGAGCGGGTCCGCGCCGCCCTGGCCACCGGCCCGGAGGAGGTCCGCGGCCTGGGCGCCCTGCTCGACGAGGCCGGCGAGTGCTTGTCCTCGCCGGAAGTGCAGGCCCTGCCCGCCGCCCGCCGGGTCGCCGCCGACCCCGCCTCGGGCCCCTACTGGCAGAGCCTGTGCGTGCTGGCCGAGCACGGCGACGAGTCCGACGGCCCCGCCCTGCTGGCGGGCCTCTCATGGCTGGACACCCGCCCCGACGACATGTGCGGCTACGACCGCCTCGTCACCGGCCTGGCCCGCGTGGGCGGCGACGCCGCGATCCAGGCCCTGCCGAAGATCCGTTCGCTGTGGTTCAGCCCGCACTCGTACGAGCGGGCCGCCTACCTCCGCGCCCGCCTGGCCCTGGAGCCAGCCGCCTGCGCCGGCGCCTTGACCGAGGGCCTGTGGGACTGCGAGGCGTCGGTCCGCGTGCTGGCGGCCCGGCATGTCCCGCTGGACGAGAAACTCGAGCGGCGCCTGGCCTACCTGCGCGACGACCCGATCGAGACCCTGGAGGTCCGCGGCGCCGCCGCCGAACGCCTGGCCCTGGAAGCCGCAGTCCGCTGACCACCCTGCTCGCCGGGTGCCGACTGCCCGCTCCACCGCCCGGCGACGGCCTGGCTGGGGCGTGGGGCGACGGGCTGGCTGGGGTGTGGGGCGACGGCCTGGCTCTCGGCGTGCGGCAATGGCCCGGCTCCGCGCGTGCTGACTGACTGGCGTGCTGTGGGGCGATGCCCGGCCCGGCGTGCACTGATCGGCGGCGTGGCGTGGGCTGACTGCCTGTGCCTGGCCCGGCGTGCGCTGATTGCCCCACCCCGTGTGCGCGGACGGCCCAGCCTGCAGTGCGGCGCCGAGCCCCTTCTGAATTGGGCGTAGCACCGACAAGCTCGCCAATCGGTCAAAAGCCTCGAACCGATAAGTCGGGCGCTGGCGCGCCACGACTTATCGGATTTATACCCCGTCAGGTTATAAGTCCGAAATGTCGTGGCGCGCCAGCGCCCGACATTTCGTGCAAAAAGGTCCAGCAGGAGCGGTGTCGGGCGGGCGACACATTGGCGCAAGCGCACGCCAAGTGTCCGCCAAGTGCCGTCATCGATAGTGGTTTCAGCAAGCCAGAAGGGATCGGAACAACGGTCCTCGCTCCACCTACCTCGAGAACACACTCTCGATATCCATATATATGAGCCAGACCGGCGGCACCCCTCCCTCGTGCCGCCGGTCTTCTCATGTCCAGCGATGCGTCAGCCCGCGAAGAGCAGGAACAGCCCCGCAACGGTGTACGCCACCATCAGCGCCAGCAGGGGAACCTGGCCGGTCAGGGCACGCGCCCGCGGGAACAGGCGCAGGGCGCGATCGTGGGCCAGGACCGTGCCGACGAGATGGCCCAGCACGATCACCGTCACCTGCAGGTTGGCCACGCCGAGCGGGGTGATGATCCCGGAGTACGGCTGGAAGTCCCCGTTGCCGAACAGCAGCGCCACCGTGCGCTGGCCCTCCAGGATGAACAGCGACCAGTAGTGCGCCACGACGTAGCCGACCGCGATCGGCACGATCGTGTGGGCGAGCTCCCCTGGCGTGCGCTCGGCCGAGGTGCGGCCCCGGCGGCCGGCGGCGCGGGTGGCGACCTGGAAGGCGGCGGCGACCGCGGCGATCACCAGGAGCAGGCCGCCCGTGCCGGTGACCGGGGCCGGCAGCCCGTCCTCCTGCGTGAAGCGCAGCCAGAACAGGGCGCCGGAGAGGGCGTCGTAGAACGTCGAGCCGAGCAGCACCGCGACGACGGCGACCAGGCCGGGGGCGGGGCGCGGGCCGGAGATGCCGTCGAGGGGGTTGCGCCACACGAGCGTGCCGTCGGGCCGGCGGCCGATGGGGGCGAGCCGCCCCACGAGGTCGCTGAGCACCTCGAAGGCGTCGCCCCGGTCGAACCAGGCGGTGCCGTACACCAGGCCGGCGGCCAGCATCGCCGCGGCGTAGACGGCCAGCCAGGCGCCGAGCACGGGCAGGGTGGCCCGGTCCGGCGCGACCAGCTCCAGCCAGGCGAAGGCCAAGAGCCCCGCGGCGGCCGGCCAGTAGCCCAGGCCCTCCGGCACCGGGCGCCCGCCGTCGCGGCGGATGAGGGCCACGATCGTGCGCAGCGGGTTCATCCGCCGCCAGATCGGACCGCACAGCAGCGACAGCGGCACGAGCCCGACCCAGAAGAGCACGAAGACCAGGCCGGCGGCCGGGTTGTCGGCGGTGTCGGGGTGGGTGAACTGCACCAGCAGTACCACCGCGAGCACGAGACCGGCGATGCGCAGCGGCCAGTCGAGCAGCGGGATCAGCCTGGCCAGCCACGCGGGGACCGGTCGGCCGGCGTCGGGGTCGAGGCGCGGCTCCCGCCAGGCCACCCCCAGCACCACGAACGACACGACGAGCGCGAGCCCGGCGCCGACGGCCAGCTGCGCCGGGGTCAGCGGCAGGTCCTGTCGCCCGCCCACGCCGTGGGCGAGCACCTCCACCGGCGCCACTCAGCACACCACCCGGGCAAGCACCACTGCGGGGGACGGGACGGGGCGGGCGATCGGCACTGGAGGTCTCCCGTGGGGGCGGGGTTCGTTAGGGCTGTGAATTTAGCCGCTTGTCGCGCGCTGCGGAACCCGCCATCATGTGTCGATGCGTCTGCCGGTGCGCGTCTGCGCGGTCCTCCTCGTGCTCGCCGCCGTGGTGCTGCCCGCCTCGCCGGCCGCCGCCCACGGGCAGCTCGCGATGTCGGACCCGGTCGCGGACAGCACGGTGAGCCAGCCCAAGAGCGAGCTGACGCTGTACTTCACCGAGACCCCGGCGTCGTACGCCTTCTTCACCGTGACCACCCCGTCCGGGCGGCGGGTCGAGGGTCCCTGGCGCTCCGGCGAGCCCAAGCGCCTCGATCGGCCGGTCCAGGAGTACTACCTGGTCAACGGCAAGTTCGAGCCGCGCACCTTCAACACCGGCTACCCGGCCGTGATCGCGGTGTCACACTGGCCGGAGCAGGGCCAGTACGCGGTCGCCTACCAGACGGTCGCCTCCGACGGCGAGGCGGTCAAGGGCACCCTGAAGTTCACCTACTCCGGCCCGCTCACCCCACCCCCGGCCGGCTGGGCCGCGCCGACCTCGGGACCCTCGGACGCGCTGACCAAGGCCTTGTCCGGGGAGCCCGCGGCGACGCCGGGGCTGTTCTCGGACGTGCGTTCGGCGCCCCCGGCGCCCGCTCCCGCGCCGGCGGCCGCCCCGCCCACGCCGTTCGTGCTCACCGACTGGCTGATCCCGGCCCTGATCGTGGTGGGGGTCGGCTGGATCGTGGTCGCGGCCGCCCGCCGGGCCCCGGTCGTCACCAAAAAGCGCCGCCGCGCCTGAAATCCCGCCGCCTGAGGTCCCGGTGATGACGGGACCTCAGTCCTGCTCGACTGGGGAGTTTCGCCACGGGTGCCCGGTACGGGCCGGGGATGACGATGTGTGTGTCAGCAGCGAAGGGCAGGAGGCCCGAAATGAGCACCGCACACATCCACCAGGCCAACCACCTCGAGCGCGTCGAAGCCCCGGGCAGCATGCTCACCAAGACCGCCGCGAAGGCCCTCGCCGTGCTGCGGTACGCCACCGGGTTCGTCTTCCTCTGGGCGTTCCTCGACAAGACCTTCGGGCTGGGCTACTCGACCCCGTCGGCGAAGGCCTGGATCAACGGCGGCAACCCGACCAAGGGTTTCCTCGCCTCGGTCGACGCGGGACCGCTGCAGGGCTTCTTCCACGCCATTGCCGGGACCTGGTACGCCAACTGGCTGTTCATGTTCGGCATGCTCGGTATCGGCCTGGCTCTCATCGCCGGGATCGGTCTGCGGGTCGCTGCCGCGTCGGGGACGCTGATCATGGCCGGGATGTGGCTGGCTGAGTGGCCTCTGGCTCAGCACACCGCCAAGGGTGCCCCGAGCGGTTCGACCAACCCGCTGACCGACTACCACTTCATCTACGCGGCCGTGCTCATCGTCCTGGCCGCCGCTTACGCGGGGCACACCTGGGGCCTCGGCCGCCGCTGGGCCAAGCTCGCCATCGTCCAGCGCAACCGCTGGCTCATCTGAACCCCGCGCAACGGGCCACGAAGCCCGGGGAGGCTGCCTCCCCGGGCTTCAGCGTGCTTCCGAAGCTCGTCGCAGGTCGGCGGTGATGCGCTCGGCGTCGGGCACGCCGAGGTCGGTGTAGATCGTCAGGGCGTGCAGCCATTGCCGCCGGGCGCCGGCGGGGTCGCCGGTGGTGTCGTGCACGTGGGCGAGGCCGTCGTGCGCGACGGCCTGCTGGAGGCGCTCGCCGGTGTGTTCGGCGAGCGCCAGGGCCTCCTCGTACCGGTTCCGGGCCGCCTCGGGGTCGCCGGCGGCGAGCAGCGCGGCGGCCAGCCCGTTGACGGTCTCGATCTCGTTGCCGCGCTCCCCGATCTCGCGGAAGAGGGCCAGGGCCCGGTGGTGGTGTTCGATCGCGGTCCCGGCCCGGCCGAGGGCGACGAGTGCGCGGCCGAGGCTGTTGAGCGCGGCCGCCTGGCCGGCGTGGAAGCCGATGTCGGCACAGATCGCGAGGGCCTGCTCGTGACAGTCGACCGCCTGCTCGTACTCGCCCGCCTGCTGGTGGACCAGGCCCAGGCTGTCCAGCGCGTAGGACTCGCCGAGCCGGTGGCCGAGGTCGCGCAGCAGGACGAGGGCCTGGTGGTGGCAGTCGGCGGCGGCACGGAGGTCGCCGAACTGCCGGTTGCCGTAGCCGATGTTGTTGAGCTGGGTCGCCTCGCCGAGCCGGTCGCCGATGGCGCGGAACCGGTCGAGGGAGGCGTGGATGTACTCGCGGGCGCGGTCGTAGTCGCCGAGCCGCCACACCGCCGTCCCGAACAGGTGCAGGCTGTGTGCCTCGCCCGAGGCGTCGCCGGCGGCGCGGCACAGCTCCAACGCCTGGCGGTGCAGTTCGGCGGCGTCGCGGAAGCGGCCGACCCGCCGGTAGGCCATGCCGAGGTGGTTCAGCGCCACGGCCTCGGCGGCGCGGTCGCCCAGCTGCCGGGCGGCCTCGTGGGCCCGGGTGTGCAGGTTCACCGCTTCGGTGTAGTAGCCGAGGTCGAGGTACCGGTGCATGGCCGTGGCCAGGGCGATCGTGTCGGCGGGCCGGCCGTGACCGGCGAGCGCGACGGCGTTGGCGCGCTCGCGGTCGAGCCAGGCCCGCGCGGCGGCCGGGCTGGCGAAGGCGCCGGTGGTGGGTACGCCGTCCGGTTCGCCGGGCAGGATGGTCCCGACGGCGGCCGCGGCCGTGTGCGCGTAGTGCTCCATGAGCCGGCGGAGGGCCGCGGTCCGGACGGCCCCGGTGTCCTCCGCCTCGCCGCGTTCGGCGGCGTACGCCTGGAGCAGGTCGTGCATCGCGAAGCGGCCCGTGGCGGGCTCGGCGAGCAGGTGTGCGCCCGTGAGCTCGGCCAGCAGCGGCGCGACCCGCGACTGGCTCAGCCCGGCAAGCCGGGCTGCGGCGGCCGCGCCGAGGTCGGGCCCGGGATGCAGGCCGAGGCGCCGGAACAGCCGGGCGGCGGCCGGTGTCAGATGCCGGTACGAGCAGTCGAGCACGGCCCGCACGTCCGTCCCGGGTTCGTCGCTGCTCAACCCGCCGAGGCGGTCGGCGAGGTCGGCGGCGAGGCGGGCGAGCGGCACACCCGGGCTGGTGGCCGCCCGGGCGGCGGCGACGGCGAGCGCCAGCGGCAGCCGGGCGCAGCGCTCAACGATCGTGTCGAGCGCGTCGGCCTCGGCCGCGGTGCGGGCCGCGTCGAGCCGGCGGGTCAGCAGCGCCCGGGCATCGTCGTGCGAGAGCAGGTCGAGCGGTACCGGCTGGGCACCCTCGGCGGCGACGAGTCCGGTGAGCCGGTTCCGGCTGGTGACCAGCGCCAGGCAGCCGGGCTCGGCCGGCAGCAGCGGGCGGACCTGCTCGGCGTCGCGGGCGTTGTCCAGCAGCACGAACATCCGCCGGCCGGTGAGCAGGGTGCGGTACAGCGCGGACCGGGCCTCGGTGTCCGCCGGGATGCGGCCGGGCGGCAGCCCGAGCGCGGTGAGGAACCCGTGCAGCGCCTCGGCTGCGCTCACCGCCGCGCCGGTGGTGTGGAAGCCGCGCAGGTTCACGTACAGCTGCCCGTCCGGGAACCGCGCCCGTACCCGGTGGGCCCAGTGCACGGCGAGCGTGGTCTTGCCGACACCGGCGGTACCGGAGACGACGATGACGGCCGACGAGGCGAGCCGGTCGAGCGCGGCGACGGCGTCGGCCCGGCCGGCGAACGCCTGCAGGTCGGCGGGCAACTGCGCCGGCGCCGGCCGGGACGGGCCGGCGGCCGGCGGGCGAGGCGCGGCCGCGACCGCCGGCTCCTGCCGCAGGACCCGGCGATGCGCGGCCGTCAGGTCGGGCCCGGGTTCGACGCCGAGGTCGTCGACGAGGCGCTCGCGGATGCGGGCGTAGACGCTCAGCGCGTCGGCCTGACGCCCGGCGGCCGCCAGGACCGCGATCAGGCGGGCGTGGAGCAGCTCGTGCAGGGGGTTCGCCGCGGTGAGCTCCCGCAGCGCGGGCAGGCACCGGTGGGCCTGCCCGGCGGTGAGGGCGAGCTCGGCGTACCGCAGCGTCATCGCGATCCGCTCCTCGACGATGGTAATGACGAGTGGATGGCCGCGCAGCTGCGGGATGTCGTCGAGCGGGCCGGCCCGCCAGCGCCCGGCGGCCCAGTCCAGCAGGTCCAGCGCCCGCTCCGGCGGCGTCGACGCGGCCGCCTGCACGGCGTGGCGGAACTCGCTGAGGTCGAGTTGGTCGTCGGCGAGGTCGAGCTGGTACCCGCCGGCCGTTCGGTGGATGATCGCGGCCCGGGCCCGACCGGGCGGATGCAGCGCCGACCGCAGCCGCGACAGGTGCGTGTACAGCGCGCTGGCCGCGTTCGCCGGCTTCCCTCCGTCCCGCAACAGGTCGACGAGATCCGCCACCGGTACCGCGGTGTTCGCCGACAGCGCGAGCCGGCCGAGCACGGCGCGCCGGGCGCTACGACCGATCGGCACCGGTTCGGGACCGCGGTGCACGGTCAGCGGTCCGAGGATGCCCAGCCGTACCGGCGCGTCGGGGGCGGCCGGGCGAGCCGGCGGGACCCGCTCGCCGGCGCGGCGGAACGCGGCCCCGCTCTCGCCGGTCAGCCGGAGCGCGGCGACCATGGCGTCGACCGAGCGGCGCTGCGGCCGGCGGGTGCGCCCTTGCTCGAGATCACGGATCGCCGCCACGCTGACGCCGACCAGCTCGGCCAGTTCGCGCTGGCTGAGGCAGGCGGCCCGGCGATGCCGGCGCATCAGGGCGCCGAACTCGCCGTCGGGATCAACGCTCGTCTCCACCGGCACCCACCCTAGTACGGCCGGGGTACGGGTTTCGCATTGCAAGATCGCGGAAAGGCGCGCACGTGATGATCGATCAGCGCGCAGGCGGGCGGGTGCCGCGGCCGATCACGGGGCAGCCGGGGCACCCGCCCGCTTCCGCGCCGATGCTTCCCGCCCGGCGCGGCGCCATCCGGCAGCAAGCTCCCGATCGTCCAGCGCAACCGCCGGCTCATCGGAACACCCGTACCACCCGCGAAGCGTGCGACCGCGCAGGCGACTGTCCGGCGCGGCCGGGGTGGCGGAGCTCGCCGGTCTCCTTCGCGCGGGACGAACGGGCTGTAGCGGGCCACTCGCGACCTCGACGCCCAAGGCCCAGCGGCGCCGGACGGCGCGCTCAGCGGGGCAGCGGATCGGTGGTGAGGCCCGCGAGGGCGGCGACGGCCAGCCGCACCGCGCGGTCGGTCACCGCGGCGTAGTCGTCGCCTGCCTCCAGCGCCGTGATCGCGGCGTTCACGAGCCCTTGCAGCAGCCGGGCGGTGCGCAGTGGGGTGTCGTCGCCGAGGTCGTGCAGGGTGTCGATGAGCGGGTCGAGCAGGGCGCGGTGCGCCGCGTCGGCGCCTGCGCGCAGGGCTGCGCTGTCCTGTGTGTCGGCGCTGGCGCGGGCGATGCGGTGCTCGCCGTCGCGCACCATTTCCAGCTGTGCCGTGACGTAAGCGGCGACCCGCTTCTCGGGGTCGGCGCCGGCGGCGGCGAGAGCGGTGTGGATGCGCTCGGTCCAGCGCGGCGCGGCCTGCCGTACCACTTCGGTGAGGAGCTCGCGGCGGTCGGAGAAGTACTTGTAGACGCTGTTGCGGGCCAGTCCGGTGCGGCGGGCGACCGCCGCGAACGTCACGTTGGCGGCATCGCCCTCGGCGAGCAGTTCGTGTGCCGCGTCGAGCAGGGCGGCGCGCTGCTGGGCGCGGTGATCGGCGACCGACGCGGCCTGGATCCTGGGCACCCGGCCAGTCTAGGACCCCACCCCACTTAGGGACGCAGCGTCGCCATCCCCTATCTTAGGGACGCATCGTCCCTACCCTTGGAGAGTGCCGTGTACCTCGCCTTGCTGGAACTCAAAGCGGCCAGAGGCCGCTTCCTGTTGATGGGCAGCGTCGTCGTCCTTGTCGCCGCGCTCGTCGGTATCGTCTCCGGTTTCGCTACCGGCCTCGGCAACGACACCGTCTCCGCCCTGCGCAGACTGCCCGCCACCCACATCGCTTTCGCCGCCGGCTCCAACTCCGACCAGTTCGCCCGGAGCCTGATCGACCAGCGCGCCGTCACCGGCTGGGCGAGCGAGAAGGGCATCCGGGCTACGCCGCTGGGAGTCGCCATCACCCGCGGTACCACCGACCGCAACGTCGAGGTCGACCTCGCCGCCTTCGGCGTCCAGCCCGGAGCCTTCACCGACCCCGGTGCCGAGGACGGGCACCGCCTGGATGCGGCCGCACCCCAGGGCATCGTGGTCTCCAGCCAGCTCGTGAACGCCGGGGTCCGCATCGGCGACACCCTGACCATCGACCGGCTCGGCATCCGCCTGAAGGTCACCGGCACCACCGGTCGCTCCTCCTACGGGCACGTAGCGGTCGCGTACATGACCCTCGACACCTGGCGGCAGGTCCGCTTCACCACCCCCGGGGCGCTCACCCCGCCCGCCGGGCTCCCCGACCAGTACACCGCGATGGCCCTCAACGTCCCCGCCGACCTGCGCGGGCAGGTACTGGCCGACGCTGACCGCCGCCTCGACACCGCGACCGTCGCGATCCAGGACGCCTTCGCCGCCGCCCCCGGCTACGCGGGAGAGCGCCTGACCATGAACTCCATCGAGACCTTCCTCTTCCTCATCGCCCCGCTGGTCGTCGGTGCCTTCTTCGCCGTCTGGACCGTGCAGCGCACCCCGGAGCTCGCCCTGCTGCGCGCCATGGGCGCGTCCCGGCGCCGCCTCCTCGGCCACACCCTCGCCCAGGCCGCTGTGGTCGTCGCCACCGGCACCGCCGCCGGAGCCGCACTCGCCGCCGCCGTCGGCCTCCTCGTCGGCGAAAAGGTGCCCTTCAGCCTGCCCGCCGCGACCCTCACCACGACCATGGCGGCCGTGGTCCTGGTGGGCCTCGCAGGCTCCGCGTTCACCCTGCGCCGCGTCACCACCGTCGACCCGATGACCATGCTGGGAGCCGCGCGATGACCCTCCACCTCAACGACATCACCGTGACCCTCGGCCGCGGCGAGTCCCGCACCGTCGCCCTCGACGGACTGACCACCTCCTTCCGGCCGGGCGCCCTCACCGCCCTCGTCGGGCCCTCGGGCTCCGGCAAGTCCACCCTCCTGGCCGTCGCCGGCGCCCTGCTGCGCCCGGACCAGGGGCAGGTCCTGCTCAACGACACCGACCTGGCCACCCTCACCGACGGCCAACGCGCCCACGCCCGCCGCACCCGCATCGGCTACATGTTCCAGAGCGGCAACCTGCTGACCGGCCTCACCACCGAGGAACAACTGCTCGCCGCCGCCTCCATCGCCGGGCGCAAACCCCGAGCCGTGCGGGCCAAGGCCCGCGAACTGCTCGTGGAGGTCGGACTCGACCACCGGCTACACCATCGCCCCGACCAGCTCTCCGGCGGCGAACGCCAACGCGTCGCCCTGGCCCGGGCCCTGCTCGCCCAGCCCGAACTCCTGCTCGTCGACGAACCAACCGCCGCGGTCGACCGCACCCGCGCCGACGACCTCACCCGGCTCATCGCCCGCACCACGCACGAGCACGGCTGCGTCACCCTCGTCGCCACCCACGACCCGGTCGTCGTCGAGGCGGCCGACACCACCATCGACATGCTGGACCACGCCCCGGCGGCCGCCGTCTGACGGCCACGCGAACACGGACCCGCACGGGCGATGTCGCGAGATCAGCCGGTGGGAGAGGCCGATGCCGCGGTACCGCAGGCCACCCTCATCTTCGCGGTGAGCCGCTCGGCGAAGGACGGGTCGCTGATCAGCCGCTGCTGGAAGGCGTCGACCTGGGCGTCGGTGAGGTCGGTGTAGATGGGCCGGGACGCGTACGCCGAGGCCATGGCTCCCGGGTCGGTGTACACGCGGGACTGGATCGCGCACAGGTGGGTGGCGGTCGCGTCGAGGAAGATCGTCTCGCGGCGCTCCTCGGTCAGCGGGCCGGTCGTGGCCGGCGCCGGCGCCTTGATCTCCTGCGGGGCGTCGGAGCCGGACTTGCCGCCGCACGCGAAAAGGCCCGCCGTCAGGGCCAGGGCGGCGACGGCGAGCAGGGCACGGGAGCGGATCATCGGTTTGCCAGCCTCTCTGGGGGGCCGGCCCGCGGACGGGCCGGCCGATCCCCGGCTCGTTACGAGACGGTCAGCAGCAGGTCGTTCGTGTCGACGGTGCTGCCGTACGTGACCTTGACCTTGAGCTTGTAGACGCCGGTCGGCACGTTGGTCGCGTCGAACTTCACGGCGGCGTAGTCGTCGGAGCCGGCCAGCAGGGTCGAGCCCTGGTTGAGCGAGCTGTAGGCGCGCTCGCCCGGGTACGACACGACCAGGCCGGACGGGCCGCCGGAGACCGTGACCTGCACGTTGGTGACCGTCCCCTGCGCGTGGAAGTTCAGCTGCGACCAGACCGGCGTGGCCTTCGGCACCGTGATGGCGGTGGTCTTCTGCACGACGGCGTCGCCGGTGAGCGAGATGGTGGCGATGGTGGCGAGGGCGCTGCCGGAGTGCTGGACGCCGGTGCAGGTCGTCGCGCCGGCGTTCTTGGTGGTGTACGAGTAGTTGAGCGTCAGCGGCACCACGCCGATCAGGGTGTTCTGCGGCAGGGTGAGGTTGAACGCGGCGTAGTCCATGCGGCCCGTGGCGAGCGCGTCGCCCTTGGACAGCGACGAGTAGGTGCCGGTGTTCGACGGGTACTTCACCGTCACGCCGGTGGCGCTCGCGGTGATCTTGACGTCGCAGACGTCGCCGGCCGACGCCCACATGGTGCTGACCCAGCCGGTCTGGCCGGGCAGCATCGAGGCCAGGACCGGGGAGACGAGGCCGAAGTCCTGCACGGCCGCCGAGGCCGGGGCCGCGGCGGGGACGATGGCGGCCGCGCCGGCGGCGACGGCGAGGGCGATGGAGGCAGAGCGGCGCATCGGAGGGGTCCTTCCCGGATGTTTGTGTCGCCAGGGCAGATCGGCGGCCCGTGCGCGTGGTTGAGCTAGCCGGTGAGCGCTATCCAGGTGTCGTACTGGTGCACCGCGATTCCCGCGAACGCCGGGTACCGCTGCGCCGCCGAGTCCACCGCCGCGAGCGTCCTGTGCAGCTGGGTGGCGGTGGAGCCGTGGAAGCTGCAGTACGCGCAGTCGCCCAGCGGCTGCGTCTCCGCGCCCAGGCGGACCGGCTTGGCCACCTTCCCGGCCCGGCGCAGCAGGTCGTCGGCCACCCCGACCATGGAGTTGGCCCCGGTGGCGGTGTTGCGGTAGCTCATCACCGTGACGCCGTCGACGCGGGCCAGCACCGCGTCGGCGAGGTTGCCCCCGCCGCTCGGCACCGCGACCGTGGGCAGCCAGAACGGCACGTCCAGCTCCAGCGGCAGGTCCGTGGCCGAGGAGACCCGGTCCAGCAGCGTGAGGAACCGCGGTACCAGTGCGGCCTGGTCCGTGTTCCAGGCGGGCAGCAGGTAGGGCTCCACGTCCATGTGCAGGCCGTGGAACAGGCCCGTGGCCGACGCGCCCTCGGCCCAGGCCAGCGCGGTCGCGTGGTCGGTGGTCCAGTCCGGCTCGCCGCCGAGCGCGTCGAGCGCGATCCCGGCCGCGTCGCACAGTTGCTGCAGCTCGCGCAGGCGGGCCAGGTCGGCCTCGCCGGCCGCGGGGTCGTAGTAGGCGAACAGCGCCCGCACCCCGTTGGCCGTGGCCCAGTCCACCACGGGCCGCGGGTCGTCGCGCTCCCACAGCCACATCGCCCGGGTGCCCGGCGGGGCGACCGCGGTCTCCGGGGCGAGCGTCGGCAGGCGCAGGGGAGTGGCGGCGATCAGCGCGATCGCCACCAGCAGGAGGCAGGCCACCGCCTGGGCGGCCAGGTCCGGCCAGCGCCGCATGCCCGTCCCATCGGCAGCGGCGGGCGGATCGTGAGGGTCACACCTCGTCACGTTGACGGTACTGGGGCCGGTGGGACACGATGACCGGAAGCGGTATGCGGAGGAACCCGGTGCGATTCCGGGACGGTCCCGCCACTGTGACCGGGGAGTCGTCCCCCAGCGCACGGGCCACGGCCGGATCACGGCCGGAAGGCCGGGGGCCGGCGGCGATCCGGGAGTCAGGAGACTCCGGCCGCTGTCGCTGCAGCCAACCCTGCAGTCCCAGCCACCTCGCGGGCGCGGACCCGCCGAAGGGAAGTGTGCCCGTGACCCCGCCGTACCCGTTCTCGGCCGTCGTCGGCCTGGCCGACCTGCGCCTGGCGCTGCTGCTCACCGCCGTGTCGCCGGCCATCGGCGGCGTGCTCGTGCGCGGCGAGAAGGGCACCGCCAAGTCCACCGTCGTGCGGGCGCTGGCCGCGCTGCTGCCCGAGGTCGACGTCGTCACCGGCTGCCGCTTCGCCTGCGACCCGGCCGCGCCCGACGCCGAGTGCCCCGACGGCCCGCACCTGCCGGGAGGCGGCGCCGCGCGGCGCCGCTCCGCCCTCGTCGAGCTGCCGGTCGGCGCCACCGAGGACCGGGTCGTGGGCACCCTGGACCTGCAGCGCGCCCTCGGCGACGGGGTGAAGGCCTACGAGCCGGGCCTGCTGGCCGCCGCCCACCGGGGCGTACTCTACGTCGACGAGGTCAACCTGCTGCCCGACCACCTCGTCGACCTGCTCCTCGACGCCGCCGCCATGGGCCGCGCGCACGTGGAGCGCGACGGCGTGTCGGTCAAGCACGCCGCCCGGTTCCTGCTCGTCGGCACCATGAACCCCGAGGAGGGCGAGCCCCGCCCTCAGCTGGTCGACCGCTTCGGGCTGGTCGTCGGGGTGGCCGCCCCGCAGGAGGCGCCGCCGCGGGCAGAGGTGGTCCGCCGCCGGCTGGCCTACGAGGCCGACCCGGCCGCGTTCGCCGCCCGCTACGTCGAGGCCGACGCCGAGCTCGCCGCCCGCATCGCCACAGCCCGGGGCCGCCTCGGCGCGGTGTCCCTGCCCGACCGGGAGCTGGATCGGATCGCGCGGATCTGCCTGGCGTACCGCGTGGACGGCCTCCGGGCCGACATCGTCGTCGCGCGGACCGCGGTGGCCCTGGCCGCGTGGCACGGCCGGACCGTGGTCACGAAGGACGACGTGCGCGACGCGGCGCGGCTCGCCCTGCCGCACCGCCGCCGCCGGGATCCGCTGGACCCGCCGGGTGCCGACAAAGACCGTTTGGAAGAGGTACTGAACGCAGAGGCCAACCCGGACGAGCCCGACGACGATCCCGGCCCGGACAACGGCGGCGGCGGTCCGGACGGCCCCGGCGACGGCCCCGGCGACGGAGGCCCCGACGGCGCGGAGAGCGGGCCAGACGTCGACGACGGCTCCCAGCCCGGCCCACCGCCCCCTAGCCCCTCGCCGAATGCCGATCTTCCGGACGAATTCGACGCGCAGGGCAAATCGGATTCGTCCGACTCGTACCCTGCGGAGGGCGGAGAGGGGGAACCCGGGCAGCGGGTCGAGGCGCCCGGTGCGCTGGCGTTCGCGGGGTTGCCGTACAAGCCGAAGCTCCTCAGCATCGCCGGGCGGGCCAACCGCCAGGCGGGCGCGCACGCCGGCCGCCGCTCGCCCGCCGTCTCCCGGCACGGGCGGGTCGTGCGCAGCCGCGCCCCGCTCGGCGGCAAGCTCACCAGCCTCCACGTCCCGGACACGGTCCGGGCGGCGGCGCTGCGCGGCGCCCGGCGCGCCGAGGCCAGGGACGTGCGCGAGGCGGTCAAGGTCGGCCGCGAGGCCAACCTCGTGCTGTTCGTCGTCGACGCGTCCGGCTCCATGGCCGCCCGCCAGCGGATGAGCGTGGTGAAGACCGCCATCCTGTCGTTGCTGCGCGACGCGTACCAGCGGCGGGACAAGGTCGGGATGATCAGCTTCCGGCAGCACGACGCGGCGCTCGTCCTGGAGCCCACCGCCAGCCACGAGGTCGGCGTCCTGCGCCTCGCCGAGCTGCGCACCGGGGGCCGCACCCCGCTGGCCGCCGGTCTGCGCCAGGCCGCCCGGACCCTGCACGGCGAGCGGCGCCGCGATGCCCGCCGCCGGCCGCTGCTCGTCGTGGTCACCGACGGGCGATCGACCAGCGGGCCCGACCCGCTGAGCGTGGTACCGCTGCTGGCCGGGGTGCCCGCCGTCGTCGTCGACTGCGAGTCCGGCCCGATCCGCCTCGGCCTCGCGCGCCGCCTCGCCGCCGCGCTCGACGCCGACTGCATTCCGCTGTCGAGCCTGGGAGCCTGAGTTGCCGCAGGGAAGAGTCGAGAACGTGCCCGACGACGGGCTCACCACCCGCCAGCGCCGCCGCCAGCACGTGCTGGCCGTGCACACCGGGCAGGGCAAGGGCAAGTCCACGGCGGCGTTCGGCATGGCGCTGCGCGCGTGGAGCGCCGGCTGGCCCATCGCCGTGTTCCAGTTCGTGAAGAGCCCGAAGTGGAAGGTCGGCGAGGAGACGGCCCTGCGCGCGCTCGGCGAGACCGGCAAGGGCGGCAGCGTCGTGTGGCACAAGATGGGCGAGGGCTGGTCCTGGATCCAGCGGCCCGGCACCGAGCGCGACCACGCCGCCGAGGCCGCCGAGGGCTGGGAGCAGATCAAGCGCGACCTCGCCGCCGAGGCGTACCGCTTCTACGTCCTCGACGAGTTCACGTACCCGATCAAGTGGGGCTGGGTCGACATCGCCGACGTCGTGGAGACGCTGCGCGAGCGTCCCGGCAACCAGCACGTCGTCGTCACGGGCCGCGACGCCCATCCCGACCTGGTCGACCTCGCCGACCTCGTCACCGACATGACGAAGGTCAAGCATCCGATGGACGCCGGGCGAAAAGGCCAGCAGGGCATCGAGTGGTAGCAAGGATCGTCATCGCGGCGCCCGCCTCCGGCCACGGCAAGACCACCGTCGCCACCGGGCTGCTCGCCGCGTTCGCCGCCCGGGGCGAGAAGGTCGCACCATTCAAGGTCGGTCCCGACTACATCGACCCCGGCTACCACGCGCTCGCCGCCGGCCGCCCGGGCCGCAACCTCGACCCGGTGCTCGTCGGCGAGGACCTCGTCGCGCCGCTGTTCGCCCACGGCGCGGCCGGCGCCGACCTGGCCGTCATCGAGGGCGTCATGGGCCTCTACGACGGCCGCACCGGCGCCGGCGAGCACGGGTCCACCGCCCACGTGGCCCGGCTCCTCGACGCGCCCGTGCTGCTCGTCGTCGACGCCACCGCGCAGGCCCGCTCGGTCGCCGCGCTGGTGCACGGGTTCCGCTCCTTCGGCCCCGGCGTGCGCATCGCCGGCGTGATCCTCAACCGGGTCGGCTCCGACCGCCACGAGCAGATCCTGCGCGACGCCTGCGCCGAGGTCGGCACCCCCGTCCTCGGCGTGCTGCGCCGCCACGACGCCGTCGCCGCCCCCTCCCGCCACCTCGGCCTGGTGCCCGTGGTGGAGCGCTCGGCCGAGGCCGCCGCGTCCGTCACGGCCCTCGCCGACCTGGTCGCGTCCAGTGTGGACCTCGACGCCGTCTCCGCCGTCGCCCGCAGCGCGCCGCCGCTGTCCGCCGCGCCCTGGTCGCCGTCGCTCGCCCCGCCCACGCCCGGCGAGCCCGTCGTCGCCGTCGCCGGTGGGGCCGCGTTCTCGTTCGGGTACGCCGAGACCGTCGAGCTGCTCGCCGCGGCCGGCGCCCGGGTGTCCACGGTGGACCCGCTGCGCGACGAGGCCCTCCCGCCCGGCACCCGCGCGCTCGTCGTCGGCGGTGGCTTCCCCGAGGTGTACGCCGAACAGCTCTCCGCCAACGCCCGCCTCCGCGCCGAGGTGACCGCCCTGGCCGCGGCCGGGGGCGCGATCGCCGCCGAGTGCGCCGGGCTGCTCTGGCTGTGCCGCACCCTGGACGGCCGCCCGATGTGCGGCGTGCTGGACGCCGAGGCGGCGATGACCCCGAGCCTGACGCTGGGCTACCGCGACGCGGTCGCCGTCGCCGACAACGTGCTCGCCCCCGCCGGCACGAGGGTCACCGGCCACGAGTTCCACCGCACCCGCGTCACCCCGCCCGCCGGCGCCACCCCGGCGTGGGCCTGGCGCGAGGGCCGGGACGGGTTCGCCGCCGGCAACGTCCACGCGTCTTACCTGCATTTGCACTGGGCCGGCGCGCCCCAGCTCGCCTACCGCCTGGTGGCCTCGTGCGCCTGACGGTCGGATTCGGCGCCCGGCCCGGCACGTCCCCGGCCGAGGTGCTCGCCCTGCTGGCGGAGTCGCTGCCCACACTGGACGCGGTCGGCACCGTGTCCACCGTGGACTCGCGCCGGGAGCTGGCCGAGGCGGTGGCGGCGGCGCACGGCTGGGCAGTGGTGACGTTCCCGGCCGAGGAGCTCGCCGCCGTGCCCGTCCCGTCGCCGTCGGCCCGCGTTTCGGCCGCGGTGGGCACCCCGAGCGTCGCCGAGGCCGCGGCCCTGCTCGCCGCCGGCCGCCCGGCGGTGCTGCTGGCCGGCAAGCGCTCGTCACCGAACGCCACCGTCGCCGTCGCGGCCGCCGCGCCCCCGGTCGTCGTCGTGGGCATCGGCGCCGACGGAGGCGTCGACCCGGCCCGGCTGCACGCCGCCGACGTCGTCTTCGGTGGCCCGCGCCAGCTCGACCTGCTGCCCGAGACCGTGCGGGCCGAGCGCATCGCCTGGCCCTCGCCGCTGGTGCCCGCGCTGCCGCGCCTGCTCGCCGAGCACCACGACGCGCGGGTCTGCGTGCTGGCCAGCGGGGACCCCATGCACTACGGCATCGGCACCACCCTGGTGCGGCTGCTCGGCGCCGCCCACGTCACCGTCGACCCGCGCCCGTCCTCGGTGTCGCTGGCCTGTGCCCGGCTCGGGTGGGCGGTCGAGGACACCGAGGTCGTCCGCGACGCCAGGCTGCTGCGCCGGTACCTGCACGACGGGCGGCGCGTCCTGGTGCTGTCCGCGGGCGCGGCCACGCCCGCGCAGGTGTGGCGCATCCTCGAGGAGTCCGGCTTCGGCGACAGCGCCGTCACGATCCTCGAGGACCTCGGCTCCGCCGGCGAGCGCGTCCACCACGACCCGGCCGCCGCCGGGCCGCTGAACATCGTGGCGGTCGAGTGCCGCGGCCCGGGCGGGCTGCCGGTCGTGCCGGGACTGGCCGACTCGGCGTACGACTCCGACGGCCAGCTCACCAAGCGCGAGATCCGGGCCGTCACGCTCGCCGCGCTCGGCCCGCGCCCCGGCGAGCTGCTGTGGGACGTCGGCGCCGGCTCGGGCAGCATCGGCATCGAGTGGCTGCGCGCGCACCGCTCCTGCCGGGCCGTCGCGGTCGAGCGCGATCCGGCCCGGGCCGAGCGGGTTTCGGCGAATGCGGCGCGGTTCGGCGTACCGTCGCTGTCCATTGTGGTCGGTTCGGCACCCGGGGCACTGGACGGCCTCGAGGTGCCCGACGCCGTCTTCATCGGCGGCGGGTTCACCGTGCCCGGCGTCTTCGAGCGGTGCTGGGCCGCGCTGCGCCCGGGCGGCCGGCTCGTCGTCAACGCCGTCACCGTCGAGTCGGAGCGGCTCGTCGCCGAGCTGCACGCCCGGCACGGCGGCGAGCTGACCCGGATCGCGGTGAACCGGGCCGCGCCGGTCGGTGGGTTCCTGGGCTGGCGGCCGATGCTGCCCGTGACGCAGTGGTGGGTGGAGAAATGACCGTGTACTTCATCGGCGCCGGCCCGGGCGCCCCGGACCTCATCACCGTGCGCGGCCGCGACCGCATCGCCGCGTCGCCGGTCTGCCTGTACGCGGGCAGCCTCGTGCCCGTGGAGCTGCTCGAGTACTGCCCGCCCGGCGCCCGGCTCGTCGACACCGCGAACCTGGACCTGGACCAGATCCTCGCCGAGCTGCTCGACGCGCACGCCAAGGGCCTCGACGTGGCCCGGCTGCACTCCGGCGACCCGTCGGTGTTCAGCGCCATGGCCGAGCAGCTGCGCCGCCTGAACGCCGCCGGCGTGCCGTACGAGATCGTCCCCGGCGTCCCCGCGTTCGCCGCCGCCGCGGCCGCCCTCGGCCGCGAGCTGACGGTCCCCGGGGTCGCCCAGACGGTGATCCTGACCCGGACGGCGGCCCGGGCCACCCCGATGCCGCCGGGGGAGGAGCTGGCCACCCTGTCCGCGAGCCGCTCCACGCTGGTCCTGCACCTGGCCGTCCAGCGCATCGCCGCCCTCGTCGAGGAACTGCTGCCGTGGTACGGCGACGACTGCCCCGCCGCCGTCGTCGCCTACGCCAGCCGCCCCGACGAGGTCATCCTGCGCGGCACGCTGGCCGACATCGCGTCCCGGGTCGAGGCCGCGGGCATCAAGCGCACCGCGGTCATCATCGTCGGGTCGGTGCTGACCGCCGAGGAGTTCCCCGACAGCCACCTCTACTCGACGACCCGAGAACGACACTAGGACGGGCGGGTCAGCCCAGCGCGATCCAGACGTCGTCCAGGGTTCCGTGGAACTGGTCGTTGTCGGTGCCGTCGCCCTTGCCGCCCAGGCTCAGGGGGACCGTGTTGGTGATGGACAGGGTGGCGGGGATCGCCGTGGTGGCGTGGACCGCGCCGTCGACCAGCAGGGTGAGGGTGGCGCCGGCGCGGCGGCACTCCAGGGTGTGCCACTTGCCGTCGGCGATCGAGACGTCCGACAGGGCTACGTGAATGCCGACCGCGACGTTGTCCGACACGACGCAGCTGGGGCGGCCCGGCTTGCCGTCGACCTGGAGCTTGTACTGGCTGCCCGCGGCCGAGTAGCCCTTCTGCAGGATGTTCTCGCCCGGTCCGGTCTGGCCCTTCGCGAGCTTCACCGTGGCGCCGTAGCGGATCGGGTTCGCGCCCGGGTTGAGCTCCGGGGCGTCGGGGGACTGGAGCACCGCGTGCGGGCACTTGCCGCCGGTGCAGCGGGCCGGGAAGGCCGCCGCGTGGCCCTTGGCGCGGGACCGCAGCTTGACCTTGCCGCCGTGGCTCGCCGACGGGGTCAGGGTGTGGCCGTGGCCCGAGTCGTCGGTGACCGGGTCGCCGGCCTTCGCCTTGTCGAAGGTGTAGTGCGCGATGACCACCGGTGCGGCGGTGGCGTCCGCGCCGGCCGGTGACGACCAGGACACCAGTGCCGTCGCGCCGGTCAGTGCCGCGGTCAGGATCCCCCATGCCTTCATGTCCGAAATATGCCATTTATCCGGGCGCTTGCAACGGAGGTTGCACCATCGGGTTGGTCACCTTCGGTAGGCATCCGGTTGACCCACGGTCACCCGAACCGGGGGACCTCGCGGCGCTCTGCGAGACTTGACGCATGCGCGCGGCGGGGGTCGGGATGGTCGTCGCCCTCGTCGTCGGCTCGGTCGGGTTCGTCGGGGCCGGGCCCGCCGCGGCGCAGACCACGACGGCTCAGGAGCTCTGCCGCATCACCGACCCGGCCGTGGTCGAGGCGTCCGGGCTGGCCCCGCTGCCGGGCGGCGGCTACCTGGTGGAGAACGACTCCAACCCCGAGCCGCGCAAGATGCGCCTGTTCTACCTCGGCCCGGACTGCTCGCTGACGCGCAGCGTGGGCTACCCGACGACCGCCCGCGACCCCGAGGACCTGGCCGTGGACCGGGACGGCACGGTGTGGATCGCCGACATCGGCGACAACAGCCCGCTGTCCGGCGGCTCCGGCAAGCGCCGCGACACCATCGCGCTGTGGACCCTGGCGCCGGGGAGCAAAACCCTGAAGATCCACCGGCTGCGGTACCCCGACGGCGCACCGCGCGACGCCGAGGCGCTGCTGATCGACGGGCAGGGCCGGCCCGTCATCGTCACCAAGGACCCCGGCGGGGAGGTGTACCGGCTCGACACCCCGCTGCCCACCGACAACGCCGAGGGGGCGCCGCTGACACTGGTCGGGCACTTCACGCCCTCGCACAGCGGGACCGACAACCCGTGGGGGTTCATCGGCAGCGCCCTCATCACGGGCGGCGCCGTCTCACCCGACGGCCGGCACGCGGCGCTGCGCACGTACGCCGACGCCTATGAGTTCGACGTGCCCGACGGCGACGTGGCCAAGGCGATCACCACCGGCACGCCCCGGGTCACCCCGCTGCCCGGCGAGCCGCAGGGCGAGGCCATCGCCTACACGCCCGACGGCAACGCCTTCCTCACCGTGTCGGACCAGGGTGGGCCGGCGAGCATCCTGCGGTACGACATCGACAGACCGGTGCCGAAGACCTCGGCCGCACCGTCGGCGCCGCCCGTCGCGGTGGTGGACCACCGGGCCAAGGGAGCGCTGCTGGCCGGGGCGTTCACGGTGGTGGCGCTCGGCCTGGTGGCCGCCGTGGCCCGCAGGGCCCGCAGGCGCGGATGACCCCTCGGTGTCGACGCGCATCGGCGCGCGTGACACGATCGCTACCGAGGGATCAAGGGGGGACTGCGGTGGTGCGCATCGACGTCGAGCGCGCGACGACACGGGACATGCGCCGGCGGAACCGCTCGACGCTGCTGTCGGAGCTGTTCTTTCGAGGGCCGCTGAGCCGGCACGACCTGAGCCGCATCACCGGCCTGAGCGCCGCGACCGCGAGCAGCGTCACCGCCGAGCTGCTGCACGAGGGCCTCATCATCGAGGCCGGCCAGATCGAGTCCGACGGTGGCCGCCCGCGGGTGCTGCTGCGGGTCAACCCGGACTTCGGCCGCCTGGTCGGCGCCGACGTGGGCGAGACCGGCGTCAAGGTCGAGCTGTTCGACCTGTCGATGACCCGCCTGGCCACCGTCGACGAGCCCCTGCCGTCCTCGCGCCCCGACCCGGCCGCCGTCGCCGGCCAGCTCGAGGCCGGCATCAGCGAGGTGCTCGCCGGCGTCGACCCGGCCGCCGTGATCGGCATCGGCATCGGCGTCCCCGGCACCGTCGAGCAGGCCGACCCGGCGCTCGTCTACGCCCCGACGCTGGGCTGGCGCGGCGTCTCCTTCCACGCCCTGCTGCGCGAGCGCGGCATCACCGCCCCGCTGTTCGTCGAGAACGGCGCCAAGACCCAGGGCCAGGCCGAGATGTGGTTCGGCGCCGGCCGGGGCGCCGGCAACGCCGTCATCGTCCTGGTCGGCTCGGGCGTCGGCGCCGCCGTCATCACCAACGGCACCGTGTACCGCGGCGCGAGCAGCAGCGCCGGCGAGTGGGGCCACACCACCGTCGTCTACGGCGGCCGCCAGTGCCGCTGCGGCGCCCGCGGGTGCCTCGAGGCCTACGTCGGCGCCGAGGGCATCCTGGAGCGCTACCGGACGCTCGACCCCGCGGCGAAGGCGACCGACGGCGAGATGGCCGACGTGGCCGCGCTCATCGCCGCCGACACCCCCGCCGCCGCCGAGACCCTGGCCGAGACCGCCGGCATCCTGGGCGCCGGCATCGGCAACCTGGTCAACCTCTTCAACCCGGAGCGGGTCGTCCTCGGCGGCTGGGCCGGCGTGGCCCTGGGCGCCCGGCTGCTGCCGCAGATCCGCGAGGCCGCGCGGGAGCAGGCGCTGGAGCACCCGTTCGGGCAGGTCTCGATCGAGCTGTGCGAGCTGGGGCCGGACGCGGTCGCGTTCGGCGCCGCCACCCTGCCGATGGCCGAGCTCCTGCGCCGAGCCTCCCGCCCCTGACCACGGCTAGCTCTTGATCCGAAAAGTCGGGCACTTCGTGCCGCGACTTTTCGGACTTTTTGCCTAATGGGGTCGTTGGGTCGGTCGTTGGACGACTCGACGGCTGGTAGCCGCGGGCGGGTGAGCACTCTTTTCGCCGGGACCTGGGAGTCCTTACGTCAGACCGTGCCCCCGCTCGTGGTCGGCAGAGATATCGCTGATGGGGTGTCGTGCCCGCCCGGTTGCGGCGTGAGTACTTGATCCATTAGGGGGTGTCTCAGTTGGTGAGGTTGTGGCCTCGGGCATGATCTTCTCTTTGTGGCGGATGTGGTCGAGGACATGATCCAGACGTGGGCGCCGGAGGACCTGTGGGCGATCGCGCAGCCGTTGATTCCGGTTGCTGCGAAACGGCCTCAGGGCGGTGGGAAGCGCCGGGCGGATGACCGGGCTGTCCTCGCGGCGATCGCGTACATGGTGCAGGCCGGGTGTTCGTGGCGGAAGCTGCCCGCGGCGTTGTTCGG
>NZ_BAAARV010000103.1:0-29109 GCF_039532525.1 Dactylosporangium salmoneum | reverse complement strand
CCGCCGCCGCCCGGCCCGACCCCGCCCGCATCCCCGCCGCCCGGCCCGACCCCGCCCCGGTGACCGGCGCTGCCCAGACCGTTGGTGCGCTCGGCGGTCGCTCCACCGGCACCTCGACCGGGGGCCGCCGGAGCAGGTCCGGCAGCAGCCGCGGGCGCCTCGGCGCGGGCTACGTCGCCATGCCGCCGGTGCCGCTGCGCGACCCGTCGACCGCCATCAAGAGCAACGCCAGCGTGCCCGAGTCGCAACGCTTCTGCAGCGCCTGCGGCGAGCCGGTGGGCCGGGGCCGCGACGAGCAGCCCGGCCGCACCGACGGCTTCTGCCCGCGCGACCGCACGCCGTACTCGTTCACGCCCCACCTGCAGCCCGGCGAGCGCGTCGCCGGCCGGTACGAGATCCTCGGCGCCCTCGCGCACGGCGGCCTCGGCTGGATCTACCTGGCCCGCGACCGCAACATCAGCGAGTCCGGCGCCGACCGCTGGGTCGTGCTCAAAGGCCTCATCAACACCGGCGACCAGGACGCGCTCGAGGCGGCCATGGCGGAGCGGCGGTTCCTGGTCGAGATCGACCATCCCAACATCGTCAAGATCCATGACATCGCCGAACATCCCGACAGCAAGACCGGCGAGATGATCGGGTACATCGTCATGGAGTACGTGGGCGGCAAGTCCCTCAAGGACCTCGCCCTGGAGCATCTCGGCCCCGACGGCCGGCGGGTGCCGCTGCCACTGGAGCACGTGCTCTCGTACGGCATCGAGGTCCTCAACGCGATCGGCTACATCCACGATCACGGCCTGCTCTTCTGCGACTTCAAGCCGGACAACGTGATCCACACGGAGGAGCGGCTCAAGCTCATCGACCTCGGCGCGGTCCGCCGCATCGACGACCAGGTCTCGCCGTTGTGGGGCACGCCCGGCTACCAGGCGCCCGAGCTGGCCCAGGCCGGCGCGTCGATCGGGTCGGACATCTACACGGTCGGCCGGACGCTCGCGGTGCTCAGCTTCGACTTCAGCGGATTCTCCAACAAGTACGTCCACAGCCTGCCCACCCCCGACGACGTCGAGCTGCTGCGCGGGCAGGAGTCCTACTACCGGCTGCTGCGCCGGGCGACCGACCCGGACCGGACACGCCGGTTCTCCTCCGCCGGCGAGATGGCCGACCAGACCCGCGGTGTACTGCGTGAGATCCTCTCCTCCGCGGACGGCGTGCCCCGGCCGGAGAACTCGACGCAGTTCACCCCGGAGCGCCGCGCCTTCGGCGCCACCGGCGGGATGGAGCCGCCGACCGGCGCGGCTGTCGCGGTCGCGCTGCCGCTGCCGCTGGTCGACCCGACCGATCCGGCGGCCGGCTCCCTCGCCACGCTCAACACCACCGACGTCCGGGCGACCATCGCCGCACTGCGCGGCGCGCCGATCCGCACCGTCGAGGTCACGCTGCAGCTGATCAGGGCCCTGGTCGAAGCCGGTGACCTGGCCGGCGCCGAACACGAGCTGCAGGGTGTGGCGACCGACGGCGACTGGCGCCGCGACTGGTCCGAGGGCCTGATCGCCCTCGCCGCCGGCGCACCAAAGCGGGCGGAGGACGCCTTCGACAGGGTCTTCGACGCGCTGCCCGGCGAGCCGGCCGCACAGCTCGCCCTGGCCGCCGCCAACGAGCTGGCCGGCGAGCGCGCCTGGGCCGACTGGCGGTACCAGCGGGTCTGGAGGGTCGATCACAACTTCGTCAGCGCCGCGTTCGGCGTTGCCCGGATGCGGCTCGCCGGCGGCGACCGGCCCGGCGCCGTCGCGGTGCTCGACGAGGTGCCCGACATCTCCACCCACCACGTCGCCGCGCAAATCGCTGCGGTACGCGCCGCGCTGCACACCGAGTGCGGCCCGCTCACCCCTGGCGACTTCCTGGACTCCTCGGACCGCCTCGAAAAGCTCAAGCTCGACAAGCAGCGACGGGCGAAGCTCGCCGTCGAGATGTTCCACACGGCGCTGGACTGGCTCGGCGTCGACAAGAGGCCGGGCGCCGCAGTGGGCCCGCTCCCGGCCGTCGCCGCCACCGGCCGGCTGCTCGGCCAGGCCTTCACCGAGCGCGAGATCCGGTTCGGCCTCGAACGGGCCTACCGGTCGCTCGCCGCGGACGAGTCGGACCCGATCGCCCGCTACGCGCTCGTCGACCAGGCCAACGCGGTACGCCCCCGGACGGTGTTCTGATGGCACGGACCGGCTGCCCGGACTGCGGCGAGCCAGTGCGGCCGGGCGACCGCTTCTGCGAGGCATGCGGCCACGACCTGGACGCGCCCCCGTCCGCGGCGCGGGACAGGCCGCGCAACGCCTCGGTCCGGTGGCTGACCTCGACCGAGATCGCCGCCGCCTGCCCCGCCTGTCAGGGCCGCACCTTCGGCTCCGACGGCTTCTGCGAGGAGTGCGGGCAGCGCCGACCGACCGCGCGCGAGCACACCGAGCTCGACCTCGGTGTGGTCGCCGCCGTCACCGACATCGGCAGCCGCCACCACCGAAACGAGGACGCCGTCGCGATCGGTGTACTCGACGGCGCGGTCGCCGTCGTGGTGTGCGACGGCGTCTCGTCGTCCAGCCGACCCGACACCGCCTCCCATGCGGCCGCCGACGCCGCGATGGCGGCGCTGCTCGACGGCCTTGCCGGCGGCGACGACCGCGACACCTCGATCATCGCGGCGACCCGCGCTGCCCAGGCCGCCGCGACGGTGGTGGCCGGTTCCCATCCCGGACCCAACCCGCCCAGCTGCACATTCGTGAGCGCGGTGCTCACCGCCGACGGGATCACCATCGGCTGGGTCGGCGACAGCCGGGCCTACTGGCTGCCCGACGGCGAGAGCGAACCGCTCCTGCTGACCGTCGACGACTCGCTGCGCAACTCCCTCGCCGCCAAGGGCGTCAGCGGCAAGGCGATCGATGAGAACCCGCACGCCGCCTCGCTCGTGCGCTGGCTCGGCTCCGACGCCACCGACACCGACCCCCACCTGCGCACGATCGCCCCCGAGGCGCACGGACGGGTGCTGGTCTGCACCGACGGGCTCTTCCGGTACCGCCCCGTCGTCACCGACCTGGCCGTCACCGTCGCCGCCACCGTCACGGGCGCACCGCTGGCCGGCGCGCAGAGCCTGACGCAGCTCGCCCTCGACGAGGGCGGTCAGGACAACGTCACCGTGGTGCTGGCGCCCTACCCGATCGAGCCCGCCGACCCGGCCTCCGTCACCGCCGCAGCTGTTACCGCGGTAGCTGCCGGCGAACAAGGTCCAAGCGAAGGATCGAGACCATGACCGACCAACCCGCATTCACCGTCGAGGTCCACCAGAACCGCTTCCTGCCCGCCGGCGGCACCGTCGTCGACGCCGTGCTCGACGTCACCGCCGCAGGCGCTGGCGTGGCCGGTGGGCCGCCCAGCGCTGCGCAAGTCATCATGATCGACTGCTCGGGTTCGATGAACAGCCCATCCACGAAGATGCAGGAGGCCAAGAAGGCCACCGTGGCCGCGATCGACGCGTTGCGCGACGGCGTCGCGTTCGCGATCGTGGCCGGTCGCGGATATGCGGAGATGGTCTTCCCGTCAACGGTCACGCTGGTGCCGGCCGACCCGCAGACCCGTGAACAGGCCAAGGAAGCGGTACATCGGCTCCACGCCAACGGCGGCACCGCGATCGGCACTTGGCTCACTTTGGCCAACCACCTCTTCGCGCCCAGCACCGCCGAGGTCAAGCACGCGATCATGCTGACCGATGGGAAGAACCAGCACGAGACGGCCGAGCAGCTCGCCTTCGTGCTGCGCGCCTGCCAAGGCCGATTCGTCTGCGATACCCGCGGCGTCGGCGCCGACTGGAGCGGCTCGGAGCTGCGCACCGTCGCCTCCGCGCTGCTCGGCAGCGCCGACGGCCTGCCCGACCCCAGCCAGCTCGTCGCCGACTTCAGGGCGATGACCGAAGCGGCGATGGGCAAGTCCGTGGCCGAGGCGACGCTTCGCCTGTGGACGCCGGCCGGCGCGACGGTCCGGTTCGTCAAGCAGGTCTTCCCGCACGTCGAGGACCTGACCGGCCGCCGCACCGACGTGAGCGCCCGCATCGGGGACTACCCGACCGGTTCGTGGGGCGCGGAACACCGTGAATACCACGTGTCCGTCGAGGTGCCCGCCAACGCCGTCGGCGAGGAGATGCTTGCCGCGCGGGTCAGCCTTGTCACCGGCGACCAGGTGCTCAGCCAGTCCCTCGTTCTGGCCAACTGGACCGACCAGTCGGCGTTGTCCACTCAGATCAACGGCCGGGTCGCCCACTATACCGGCCAGGCGGAGCTCGCCGACGCGATCCAGCAGGGCCTCGCCGCCCGCGACGCCGGCGACGTCGAGACCGCCACTGCGAAGCTGGGCCGCGCAGTACAGCTCGCCGAAGAGTCCGGCCACAGTGACACCGCCAAGCTGCTGGGCAAGGTTGTCGAGGTCATCGACGCGCCCAGCGGTACGGTCAGACTCAAACAGAAGGTCGCCGGCGTCGACGCCGAGCTGGCCAATGTCCGGTCCGTGAAGACCATCCGCGTCAAAGGCACCTGAGGAGGTGCGGACGATGGCAACCTGTCCCCGAGGGCACAGTTCGGTCGCCACTGACTACTGCGACGAGTGCGGCACGCCGATCAACGCACCAGTGCTGCCGACGCCCCTCGCGGATGTCACGTCCACGGGCGGCGCGTCGCCGGCGCCCGAGGCCGGCGGCCAGCTGTGCCCGGACTGCGGCACCTCGCGCAACGGTCGCTTCTGCGAGGTCGACGGCTTCGACTTCGAGGCACTGAACCCGTCGGCACACAGGCCCGTGCCGGACAACGGGGCCAGCCTGCCGCGGCCGCAGCCCGGCGCAATCTCGCCCGCTGCGGTCACCGGCGCGCCGACGCCCCCATCGCCCGGCACCCTGCGCCTCGTCGTGTCCGCCGACCGGGCCTACCACGACCGTATGGCGGCCATCGACGCTCCCGACGCCGACAGCGTCGCCTTCCCGGCCTTCTGCCCGGAACGCCGCTTCGCACTTGCCGACGGCCGGCATCTGCTCATCGGCCGCCGTAGTCGCTCGCGGGGCATCGAGCCGGACATCGACCTCACCGGTCCGCCCGAAGACGTCGGCGTCTCCCACGCGCACGCGGTGCTGATGTCCACGTCCGACGGTGCGTGGACCGTGGTCGACCTCGGCTCGTCCAACGGCACGTATCTCAACGACAGCACCGATCCGGTCGTGCCGAACGTGCCGACACCGGTCAAGGAAGGCGATCGGATCCACGTCGGCGCCTGGACCACGATGACGATTACCTCGTGAGCCGGAGCCAATGTCTCAGCTGAGGCGAAGTGAACGCTGCCGGTTCCGGCGCCTACCTCCCGTTGGAAACGCCGCCGGCTGTTCGAGCGAGCCGGGGCAGGAGCTGGACTCGTCGGATTCGATCGAGTAAGGCAATCCGGTCTTTGCCGGCGACGCGGCGGACGTCCGACGCCGGCAGGCCCCGATCAGACGGTGCGCGGTGCCTTCGCGAGGTTCGCTTCCAGCTCCGCCTTGTCCTGACGGACGACGTAGGCCGGCCGATCACGCTCGACCCGCCACGACTCGCTCAGCGGGCTGACGTCGGCGGCGTCGAACCCGATCCTGTTGTAGAGGTCGACGACGAACGCCACCGCATCCGAATAGTCCGACGACACGGCCAGCGCGCGCCGGCCCGGCGTGCCCGCCGGCGAGCCGTCGGCGTTGATGTCGGCGGCCGCGATGTGGTTGAACGCCTTGACCACCTTCGAGCCGGTCAGATGGGCCTGCAGGAGCCCGGAGGTGGTCGCCTCGCCGTGGTCGAGCTCCGGGAACCGCCCGTCGCGCTCCCAGTAGTAGTTGTTGGTGTCGAGCACGATTTTGCCGTCGAGCGGCTCGACCGGAACCTCGCGGTACCTGCCGAACGGGACCGTGACGACGACCACGTCGCCCGCAGCACCCGCCTCGGCCGCGCTCGCCGCACGCGCGGCCGGCCCCAGGTCCTCGACAAGGGCGGACAGGGTCTCGGGCCCGCGCGAGTTCGCGATCACGACGTCATGGCCGAGTGCGATCACCGCCCGGGCGACCGCGCTGCCGATGTGTCCCGCTCCGATGATGCCGAATGTCGTCACGCTCGGCAGCAACCCGCCCCGCACAACGGCTATTCCCGTCCTCGGCGCGATGCCCGACCGACCTCGTCTACGAGGTCGTCGTCGACCGCGCCGTCCCCTCCTGACCGCCGTACGCGCCGGCCTCCAGGATCCGGCAGGAGGGTCATCGACCTGCTGCCCGGCCGTGACGCCAACCCGTTGACCGCCTGGCTGCAGCAGCAGCCGGCACCTCGGGTGATCCGCCGGGGCCGGGCCAGCGCCTATGCCGAGGCTGCGCGCGCCGGCCGATACCGTTGCAACCTTCGACCGCCCAGACACGGTTGCTCCGACGCCGGCCCAGCCTCAGCTTCGATTCGCACGCAATGAACCCGGGGCGGCGTCGATGAACATCCCGCGATAATGGCCGACGTGGAAGAAGTTCAGGTCGTCGTCGCCCATGACGAGCGGGCGACCCTGCGTGTCGGTGATGTATTCCTGAAGATCGACGCTGATCAGACGCGCACCGACGTCGAGGTCGAGGCGATGGCTCTGGCGCCGATCCCGACTCCGCAGGTCCTGTGGCGCAAGCCACCCGTACTTGTTGAGATCCCGGATGTAAGGCGTCCCTGGCGTCTCCCGGTGCCGCTCAGCGCGGCACCGCCGCGGCTGACAGCTCAGACGGACAACAACCGATCGAGCAGGCGGTAGTACTGCAGCACGGAGTCGCGCATGTCCGCGATGCTGTCGGACGCCCGTGCGCTGCCGTGAGCGAGCTGCTCCTCGCGGCTGTGTACGCTTTCGGCGAGGGCCTTCACCGCCTCGTCCACCAGCTGCCGAGCCTCGGTGACGCTGCCCGGCGGGTCCTGGACGAACCGGCTCTCCACACGGTGCCAGCGCCGCCGGAAATCCTCGGTCTGCGTGCTGTCCCAGATCCCCGGCTGCTGCGGGTCAGCGGCCGCCCGCGGTTGGTGGGCCGGCTGATGCGCGCCCATGTCGTCCGCCCCGTAGGCGGCGCCGTCGGCCGGTGTCGCATAGGCCGGGCCGCCTGCAGCGTCGGCATCTGTGGGTGCTGGTGGTGGTGGTGGTGGTGCTTGGGAGGGCGGTGGTGCCGCGCCGGCCGACGCCGGATCGATCGAGCTGCCGTCATGCGATGCGGTTCCACCCGCCCTGCTGGCGCCGCGGAGCCGCTGCCCGCGCCGCCGCGGCGAACGGCGGAATCGGCCGAACGTCGCAGCCGCGACACCGGCGAGAATCAGTATTAGCAGGACGATGGCGAGCAGGGCTGCAGTCGATGATGACATGGCGAAATCCCTTCAAACGCAACCAGCTCAGACGCTAGCTCGCTCCGGCTCCGGCCGACCTCACCTACTCGACCCAGGCCCGTTGCCTACCCTCAGGGGTGGGTTGTCGCGGCGCTACCTTAAACGGCCGGTGCACGTGTCGCGGACCAGGTCATCGGCGGCGCCCGGATACTGGGGGCGATGAGCGAGCTCCTCCCGACACCCGGCACGGGCGGCTACATCTAGGCACGAACCTGCAACCGGCCAGCCCCCCTCGGCCCGGCCCCACACGCAACTCACGCCAGCCTTTCAACGTCTGTAGCCGGGATGACGGAGATCGACCCGACGCTGACCGGCGACAACCTGAACTCGCTCTGGGTTGAGACGATCCTCGAGGACTGACAGATGCCGTCCTCCCTGACGCCGATACAGCGTCCGGTCGGTGGAGGCGCCCGGGTACCGACCGAAGTCGGTTGCCCGGGACGGTGGCGGTGAACTGGGCGGCGGCCTGCTGGTCCGGATGCTGGGTCTGGCCGGCGACTATCCCTTCATCGCGCCTGATGTGATCCCGTGCGCGAACGACCGCTGCAGCACGAGGTACACGGCGATGACGGGAAGGGTGGTCAGGATGGCGGCGGCGGACAGGTAGCTGTAGTCGGTCGTGTACTGGCCCTGGAAGGTGGCCAACGTCATCGGTGCGGTCAGTTCACGCCCTCCGGAAAGCATGACGAGCGGCACCAGAAGGTCGTTCCAGGTCCAGACGAAGGTCAGGACGATCAGCGCCAACAGTTGCGGTATTGCCATCGGCACCAGCAGGCGTACCAGAATGACGAAGCTGTTGGCCCCGTCGACCCGTCCGGCGTCGGTGATTTCGTACGGTGCGTCCCGGAAGAACGTGCGCATCCAGAAGCAGCCGAAGGGGAGGCTGAGCGCCGTCTCCACCAGGATGACGCCGATCAGGTTGTCGGCCAGCCCCACCTCGCGGAAGTCGAAGAAGAGCGGGATGATCAGCGACTCGTTCGGCAGCATCAGTCCGGCCAGGAGGACGAGGAACAGCGTGTTGCGCAGCGGGAGCCTGAACCGGGCGAGGGCGTAGCCGGCGGGCACCGAGAGCAGCAGCGTCAGCAGCGTCGCCGTGATGCTCACCTTGAAGCTCGTCGCCAGGGCTGCTCCCATGTCGGCCAGGTCCCAGACGGCCTTGAAGTTGCCGATGTGGAAGGAGTTGCTCAGCCTGATGGTGCTGTCCTGGGTGTCGGGCTCCCCCAATGCCATCGTCACGACTCCGATGAGGGGGACCACCGCGAGCGCGGCCGCGCAGGTGATGACCACCTGGCCGGTAAGGACGTGTGCCCGGGTCGTTCTCATCATTTTCTCCAGGGGCGGAGGATCAGCATTGTCAGCGTGAGGATCACCATGGTCAGGAGCACGCCCATGGCTGAGGCGACGCCGAGGTCTCCGACGAAGAACGCCTTCTGATAGACGAGGAAGGATGGCACCTCGGTGGAACTTCCCGGTCCGCCTTGGGTAGTCACGTAGATCAGGTCGAAGTTACGCAGCGCGGCGGTGACCGCGAGCACCATGACGACCGTGATCTCGTTTCGTATGCTGGGCAGCGTCACCGCGAAGAACTCGCGGACGGGGCCTGCGCCGTCCATCCGGGCCGCCTCGTAGAGTTCCACGGGTATGCGCTGCACACCGGCAATGAGCAGCACGAGGGCCAGGCCGAGGAGCATCCAGGCGCCGATCAGCCCGACCGAGGGCAGCGCCCAGGTGAAGTCGCCCAGCCAGCCGCGGGCCCAGCCGCCGAGGCCGACCGCCCGCAGCAGCGAGTTGATCGGACCGTCCGGGGCCAGCAGCCAGCGCCAGGCGACACCGGTCACCACCGGGGCGATGACGTACGGCAGGAACAGCGCCGCCCGGAGAACGGTCAGCCCTCGGATCCGTGTGCCGCCGATGATGCCCACCAGCACCAGGGCCAAGCCGGTGGTGAGGAGCGCGTAGAAGCCGATCAGTACGAATGCGTGCCCGAACGCGACGCGGTTCTGCGAGTTCTGCAGGATGGTTCGGTAGTTGTCCAGCCCGACCCAGCGCCCTGGGCTGATGCCGTCCCATGCGCAGAACGACAGGTAGACGCTGTGCAGGAATGGCAGGATCAGGAACAGGCCGTAGAAGATCAACGCGGGTGCCAGGTACCCGAAGCCGACAAGGGCCGTCGACCTGTGCTGGCTACGAGCGGTGACTCCCGCCCCGTTCGGTTGAACGGGGCGGGGCGTCACCGTCAGTCTCGACGCCAAGAGCCTGACGCCTTCGTGAGCGGGTGGCACATGCCGGTCAGCCCTTCTCCAGCGATTCTACGAACGGGCCGTAGGACTTCTGCAGTTCCGCCAGCAGACCGTCGACGCTGAGGGCGCCGGACATGAGTTGGTCGAACGTGCGGGAGATGGTCGGGTACAGTTCCGGCGCGCCCCAGTCGACGTACGGCACGGGTGTGCCCTCGCCCACCAGCTTGAGGCCGTTACGCAGCGCGTCCTGTGACGGGACCGGCAGGTCTGCTGCATTGATTGCGGTATCGGCGTTCGCCGGCGGCTTCGAAGGGATGGCGCCACCGGCCAGGAACTGCTCGGCCGCCTTCTGGCTGGTGACGAAGTCGATGTACTTGACCGCCAGGTCCTTCTTCTTCGCCCTCGCCGGGATGGTCCATGGAATATCGCCGGCACCGACGGCTGCGATTCCCTGCCCAGACACCGACGGGAAGAACACCATCCGGAACTTCTTGGTCTGCTCCGGCGTGCCTTTGAGCGGGATGAAGCGGGAGCTGGTCAGGGAGAACAGGCCCTTGCCGGCGATGAAGTTGGCGAGGACCTGGTCGGTCTTGTATGCCGTCCAGTCCGGCGTGAAGTAGCCCTTGTCGCCCCAGGACTTCATGGTCCTGGCGGCCCAGGCCGCGGTCTCGGACGTGAAGGTCGCGTTCGCGTGATGGAAGACCAGGTCCTGCACGACCTGCGGACCGCCCTGGGCCAGCAGCAGCTCGCTGAGCAGCCATGCGGCCAGTTCGCCGTTGGCCGATCCGAACTGCATCGGAATCTCCCCGGCCGCCTTGGCGCGCTGCATCTGCTCTTCGAGTTCCGCGATGGTCTTCGGCCCCTCGGTGATGCCCAGCTTCGCGGCGATCTCCGTGTTCATGAGCAGGCCGATCCATGCCGTGGTGGCTGACATACCCCACAGCGGGCCCTCGCCCATCAGCTTCCCGTCCGTGCTGAATCGGTTGAGCTGGTGCTGGGCGGCCGTCTGGCGGCTGTCCCATCCGTTCTTCTTGGCGTAGTCGTCCATGTTTGTCAGCAGGCCACCCTTGACGAACGCGCCCATGGCCTGGTAGCCGCGGTTTACCTGCGTAACATTCGGCGGGTTGGTCCCGGAGAGCTGAAGCTTGGCGACGGAGGCCAGGTCGTCGAAGCTCTTCGCGACGAAGTCGATCTTTACGCCCGGATTTTCGTCCTCGAACTGCTTGTTGAGCTTCTGGTAGACGGCCAGGATGCCCGGCGAGTTGGCCAGGCCGCTCTGCACGACCAGAGTGCCGCCGTCGGATCCCCCGCCATCCGGCGAGGACGAGCAGGCGGAGGCGGTGACGGCGGCTGCGACAGCGGTGGCCAGTAGGGCGGTAGCGAAACGGGCACGGCGCCATTTGGGGTGTCTATTGAGCATTGCGGATTCCTTCTCTACTCGGCGCGGCCGGCTGGCCGTGCTCGCTGGTGCTGCACTGCACCCCGCGGAGCGGGGGTCGGAATCGCAGGTCTGGGACAGGACGTTGGAGCGAGGGCGGAACCTTCGGGCGGTGGACATCAACGGCGCCGCGGAGACGTGAACTGACGGGTCTTCACTTCGAAGCGCCGCAACTGGTCCGCCTAGGCAACCAGATACGTAACTGGTCTGTCCAGGCGACCAGATTGGAATTCCCCGATCGGGCTGTCAAGACTCGTCGGCGATCATGCGACCTTCGTTACTCATCCGTGACGCAGGCCATACGGATCGTCGCGTCGTGCGCGACGCGGGCGGGCCACGGCTGGAGCCTGCGGACTTCCGGCGGTTGACACACCGGCCCCATGTCGCCAGAATTCACCTGTCTGACAGTCAGGCATCCTGGATACCAGGGCGCACCGCACGGGGAACGGAGCGCATGGAGAGCACCAGCGGCGCCACGTTCACGGTGACGCACGGCGCGCTCGGACGTACCCCGATCCAGCGCTCGATCTCCGCACTACGCCGGCTGGGACCGGTTCGCCGTGCCTCGGCAGGCCGGCCGGTTCGCCCATACTGCCCGCAGACGTGTCTCAGACGCGTAGCAGGAGACACCACCGCGTCAGGTGTGGTCGAACCGGGTTGCCTGCTGTGCGACGGTCGCCAGCAACTCGGCCAAGGCGGGCGGAGGTGGAGTATCCCGGGTGACGGTGACGAGTCGGCGCTTGAGGTTGGTTTCCGCCAGGTCCCGGACGGCGACTGCGGGATCGTCGGCGGGCAGGGCCAGTGGCGGCATCAACGCCACCGCGGCGCCGACGCGGACGAGTTCGAGCTGAACGTCGGAGTCACTGGAACGGTGCCGCAAATCGGGTTCGTACCCGCCGAGCGTCCGGCAGGTACCGACGACCATGGCGTGGTGGCCGGTACCCTCGGCCGCGGCGGTCCACACCTCCGATCTCAATGCGGAGATCTGCACGGGCGTCCCTGGCCGGGCGAGTGGATGCGAGGCCGGCAGCACCACCTTCAGGGGCTCTTCGAGCAGCACCGCGAAACGCATGCCGGCCGGGCGTGGCCGCGGGTGGCCGTCGTACTCATCACCGATGACCAGGTCGACCGCGCCCAACCGTAGGCCGGGCAGCGCCTGTTCCAGCTCGAGCTCGAAGACCTCGGTACGGACCCGCGGATGATCGATCTTCATCCGGGCGACGGCGGGCACGAGCAGGCGACGAGCCGCGGACTGCAAACCGCCGGCACGCACGGTGCCGCGGACCTCGCTACCCAGAGCGGCCAAGTCGGCCTGCGCTTCTTCCGCGGCGGACAGCAGCACCCGAGCGTGGCGGGCCAGCAGGCGACCGGCGTCGTTGAGCCGCACACCGCGCCCGGCCTTCTCCAGGAGCGCAACACCGACGTCCTTCTCCAGCAAGGACAGCTGCTGAGAAACGGTAGAGGGGCTGTAATCCAGCGCTGCGGCCACCGCGGCCAGCGTGCCCCGCTCCTCGAACTCGCGCAGGAAGCGCAAACGGCGAAGGTCCAGCTCGACCATGCGGGAATCCTAACGATTCGCCTGCGGATATCGTCGCTGGTCCTGACCGTTGCTGTGGTCGATGCTCCAAGGCATGGGTCTGGTCCTGTGCCTTGCTTCCGCAGCGGGTTTCGGCGCAATGGCGATCTTTGGCAAGCTCGCCTACAGCGCAGGGGTCTCGCCCGGGGCACTGCTGCTCGTCCGCTTCACCCTGGCCGCCGTGCTGCTGGTGATCCTGCTGCTCGCCCGGCCGAGTCTGCGCCGGGTGAAACCGGATCCGCGGGCGGCAGCAGCGGGTCGAACACCGGCGTCCCGGGGCCGGGTGCTGGCCATCGCGCTCGGCCTGGGCGCGGTCGGGTACGCGTCGCAGGCAAGCCTGTATTTTGCGGCGCTGCAGCGGATGGACGCCTCGCTGCTGTCGCTGATCCTCTACACCTACCCGATCCTGGTGACCATCGCGGCGGTGCTGCTCGGCCGCGACCGGCTCACCCCGGCACGCGGCGTCGCGCTGGCGGCCGCATCCGGCGGCACCCTGCTGGTGCTGCTCGGGGCCGGCGCGGTGAGCTTCGACCCGCTCGGGGCGCTGCTGGGATTTGGCTCCGCGCTCGTCTACACCACCTACATCCTCATCTCCGACACCATCGTCCACCGGCTGTCTCCCGTACTCCTGTCGACACTGGTGATGGCCGGTGCGGCCGGCACACTCGCGATACGCGCTGCGCTGGCCGGCGGAGTCGATCTGAGTTTCGGGCCCGCGGGGTGGTTCTGGCTCGCGTGCACAGCGATCGTGTCCACCGTCGCTGCGATGCTGGCCTTCTTCGCCGGCCTCGAACGGACCGGCCCCTCAACAGCCGCCATCCTGTCCACATTCGAGCCCGTCGTCACCACCGCACTCGCCGCGCTCATCCTGAGCGAATCCCTCACCACACTCCAGCTCACCGGCGGCGCCCTCGTACTCGCCTCCGCCGCCGTCCTCCAGATCCGCCGCAATCACACCCGCCCCGGCCGCAAGGCGCCGGTGGAGCAGGCCAGCACGGGGATGCCGGCCAACCCTGCCGAGCGGGTCGGGGCCCATTCGGCCGAGTAGGGCCGGCGCCCGGCGCACCGCGCGTCATGATGACCCACAACGGGTCACCCACGGGTGCAACGCAAGCGAGCCGGCCGTTGCGTGCTGACTATCCGAACACCGCGTCCGAGGTGAAGATCAGGCCAATCGTGGCCCGGCCGCTGCGGAGTGCCTCCTTGGTCCGCGGCCCGCCGAAGTCCTGTGCCGAGAACTGCCCGAAGTGCATGCCGTACGTGCTCCGGCCGGCGCGCCGGCCCGGCCCGGCGGCACGCCATGTGCCGCCGGCGCCGGCCCGGGCCGATGCGATCACCGGCCTGGTGGGCGGCTAGCCAAGGTCGACGCCGGGGTACAGCGGGAACGGCGCCAACAGCTCGGAGGCCCGCTTGCTCACGCCGTCGGACAGGGCCGCATCCAGGGTGTACTTCGCCTTCGAGCCCTCCGCCGGCGACGTGCCCGACAGGACGGTGTGGATGAGCTCGGCGATCTGATCCATCTCCGCCACGCCCAAGCCCCGGCTGGTCAGCGCCGGCGTGCCGATGCGGATGCCGGAGGTGTACCAGGCCCCGTTCGGATCGTTCGGGATCGCGTTGCGGTTGGTGACCACGCCGGAGTCCAGCAGGGCCTGCTCGGCCTGCCGGCCGGTGAGGCCGAACGGGTGGACGTTGATCAGCACCAGGTGGTTGTCGGTGCCGCCCGACACCAGCTGTACGCCCCGGGACAGCAGGCCCTCGGCGAGTGCCTGCGCGTTGGCGACGATCTGCTGGGCGTAGGTCGCGAACTCCGGGCGGCGGGCCTCGGCGAACGCGATGGCCTTGGCCGCCATGACGTGCGACAGCGGACCGCCGAGCACCATCGGGCAGCCGCGGTCGACCTGGTCGGCGAGCTCCGGCTGGGCGAGCACGGCGCCACCGCGCGGGCCGCGGAGGCTCTTGTGGGTCGTGGTGGTGACGATGTGGGCATGCGGCACCGGGTCGAAGTCGCCGGTGAAGACCTTGCCCGCGACGAGGCCGGCGAAGTGGGCCATGTCGACCATGAGCGTCGCGCCGACCTCGTCGGCGATCTCACGCAGCGTCGCGAAGTTCACCTTCCGCGGGTAGGCCGAGTAGCCGCCCACGATGACCAGGGGCTTGAACTCGCGGGCGGTCTCGCGCAGGGCGGCGTAGTCGATGCGGCCCGTGGCCGGGTCGACGCCGTAGCTGCGCTGGTCGAACATCTTGCCGGAGATGTTCGGGCGGAAGCCGTGGGTGAGGTGGCCGCCGGCGTCGAGCGACATGCCGAGCATGCGCTGGTTGCCGAACGCGGCGCGCAGCTGCGCCCACTCGGCGTCGGTGAGGTCGTTGACCTGTCGCTTGCCGAACTTCGCAAGGTAGGGCACCTCGACCCGGTCGGCCAGGATCGCCCAGTAGGCCACCAGGTTGGCGTCGATACCCGAGTGTGGCTGCACGTACGCGTAGGGCGCGCCGAAGAGGGCCTTGGCGTGCTCGACGGCGACCGCCTCGACGGTGTCGACGTTCTGGCAGCCGGCGTAGAAGCGGCGGCCGATCGTGCCCTCGGCGTACTTGTCCGACAGCCAGTTGCCCATCGCGAGCAGGACCGCGGGCGAGGCGTAGTTCTCGCTCGCGATCAGCTTCAACGACTCGCGCTGGTCGTGCAGCTCCTGCGCGATCGCGTCGGCGATGCGCGGCTCAACGGCCCGCACGGCCTCCAGCGCGGCGCGGAATGCGGTCGATTCTGCGTTCATGTCGCTCCAGATGTAGAAGGGCCGGGCGGACGGCCCGCCCGGCCCAAGGGATATCAGATGCCGCGGACCTCGGCAGCGGCGGCGACGAGGTGGCGCAGCGACGCCTCGACCTCGGCGTAGCCGCGGGTCTTCAGGCCGCAGTCGGGGTTGACCCACAGCCGCCGGGCGGGCACGGCCGCGACGGCGCGGCGCAGCGACTCGACCACCTCGTCGTGGGACGGGACCCGGGGCGAGTGGATGTCCCACACGCCGGGCCCGACGCCGCGGCCGTAGCCGATCGCGGCGAGGTCGTCGAGGACCTCCATCTTCGAGCGGGACGCCTCGATGCTGGTCACGTCGGCGTCGAGCGCGTCGATGGCGGTGATGACCTCACCGAACTCGGAGTAGCACAGGTGCGTGTGGACCTGCGTGTCGTCGGCGACGCCGCTGGTGGCCAGCCGGAACGCGCCGACCGCCCAGTCGAGGTACGCCTTCTGCTCGGCCTTGCGCAGCGGCAGCGTCTCGCGCAGCGCCGGCTCGTCAACCTGGATGACCTTGATGCCTGCGGCCTCCAGGTCGGCGCACTCGTCGCGCAGGGCGAGGGCGACCTGGTCGGCGGTGTCGGCGAGGGGCTGGTCCGTCCGCACGAACGACCAGGCGAGGATGGTGACGGGGCCGGTCAGCATGCCCTTGACCGGCTTGTGCGTCAGCGACTGGGCGTAGGTGGACCATTCGACGGTCATCGGGGCCTTGCGGGCGACGTCGCCGTAGATGATCGGCGGGCGGACGCAGCGGGAGCCGTAGGACTGGACCCAGCCGTGCTCGGTGGCGGCGAAGCCGTCGAGCTGCTCGCCGAAGTACTGCACCATGTCGTTGCGCTCCGGCTCGCCGTGCACCAGCACGTCCAGGCCCAGCTCCTCCTGCAGCCGGATGACGTGCTCGACCTCGGCCCGCATCCGCTCGACATAGCCGGGCCAGTCCACGGCGCCGGTGCGCAGTTCGGCGCGGGCCTTGCGCAGCTCGGTGGTCTGCGGGAACGAGCCGATGGTGGTCGTCGGCAGCTCCGGCAGGTTCAGCCGGGCCTGCTGGGCGGCGGCGCGGGTGGCGTAGTCGGCGCGCCGCCGGTCCTGCGGCCCCAGCTCGGCGAGGCGGGCCCGGACGGCGTCGTGCCGCCAGGCGGGCGGGACCGGCGGCAGCGGCGCGGGCAGCTCGCCGGTGCCGTTGCGCACGGCCGTGCCCAGCGTGACGACCTCGTCGACCTTCTGCCGGGCGAAGGCGAGCCGGGAGTACAGCTGCGGTTCGAGGTCCTGCTCGGCGGCCAGGTCGACCGGGACGTGCAGCAACGAGCACGAGGTGGAGACCACGACGTGGTCGGCAAGCGCCGCGACCCGGCCGCCGAGGGTCGCGGCGGCGCGCAGGTCGGTACGCCAGATGTTGTGGCCGTCGACGAGCCCGGCGACGATGGTCCTGCCGGCGAGCGGGCCGGCCGCGGCCAGCCGGTCGAGGTTGCCGGGGCCCGCGACCAGGTCCAGGCCGACCGCCTCGACCGGGGTGTCCAGCAGCGCCGGCAGTGCGTCGCCGAGCTCGCCGAAGTAGGTGGCGACGAAGAGGCGGGGCCGGTCGGTGAGCTCGCCGAGGCGACGGTAGGCGCGGCGCAGCCCGTCGATCTCCTCCGGGGTGCGGTCGGCGACGTAGGCCGGCTCGTCCAGCTGTACCCAGGCCACGCCCGAGGCGGCCAGGACGGCGAGGATCTGGGCGTAGACGTCGACCAGGTCGTCGAGCCGGGCGAAGGGGTCCTCACCCTTGGCCAGGAGCAGGAACGTGGCCGGGCCGACCAGCACCGGCCGGGTGGTGATGCCCAGGTCGGCGGCCTCAGCGACCTCGCTGAGCGCCTTCACCGGGTTGGCGGCGAAGATCGTGTCCGGGCCGATCTCGGGCACCAGGTAGTGGTAGTTGGTGTCGAACCACTTCGTCAGCTCGAGTGCGGGCTCGGCGTCCACGCCGCGGGCCATCGCGAAGTAGGTGTCGAGCTCGGACAGGCCGAGCCGGGTGAAGCGAGTGGGGATCGCACCGACGGCGACGGCGGTGTCGAGTACGTGGTCGTAGTAGGAGAACGTGTTGGACGGGATCGCGCTCAGCCCGGCGTCACGCAGCGTCTGCCACACCTCGGCCCGCAGCCCGGCGGCGGTCGATGCGAGGGCGTCCGCGTCGATCTTCCCGGCCCAGTACGCCTCGACGGCCTTCTTCAGCTCGCGGTTCCCGCCGATGCGCGGATACCCGAGGACGGTGCTCTGCCCGAATGCAGTGCTCACCAAAAGGGTCCTTCCCTCGAAGTGGCCGATGACACCAAGGAAGGACAGGAAGGAGGACACGGCGCCGCAGGGCGCTCGTGCCGCTTCCGCCCTGACCCTCCCGAGGGGTCGCCGGCGGCGCACACCGGCGGTGTGCGCAGTGCGGGCAGGTCTTCGGACTCGCGGGCACGACCCGAAGGTCACCTACCGGCCGTCGCTTCCCAGGCCTGCGTGGCCCAGTGCTTCGTTGACGGCTTTCGTTCCCACTCACCGCTGCGGGGCAGTTCCGGTCTCGCACCGGATTCCCTCTTACGACACCCGACCCTGACGGACCGGGTGAACCAACACTGCGGGCCATGGTACGGCCTCCCCGACACGGCTGGGGCCGCGGCGTCGGACTGTCTGGCGTACCACAGACGTTCATCGCACATGGTTCAGCAAGGCGCCGCGTCGTCGTCGACGGCCGGACGACTTCGAGCGCCTGGACGCCTCCCGCCGGCAGGTCGGCGCGCGGGCAGCGCGCTGCATGGCGACCTATGCACGGCCGACCGCCGGCCAGTGGCCGCCGTCACTGACCGGACCCGGCTCAGCGGCGCCGGCGCGAATCTGCGCGGCGGCGGCGACCAGCCGGGCCAGGGACTGCTCGACCTCGGCGTAGCCGCGGGTCTTCAGCCCGCAGTCGGGGTTGACCCACAGCCGGTCGGCCGGGACGGCGGCGACGGCACGGCGCAACGCGTCGGTGATCTCGGCCTGCCGCGGTATCCGCGGCGAGTGGATGTCGTAGACGCCCGGCCCGATGCCCCGCGCGAAGCCGGCGGCGCCCAGGTCGTCGAGGATCTCCATCTTCGAGCGCGACGCCTCGATGCTCGTGACGTCGGCGTCGAGGGCGGCGATGGCCGGCAGGAACTCGCCGAGCTCGGAGTAGCAAAGGTGGGTGTGGATCTGCGTGGCGTCGGCGACGCCGCTGGTGGCGAGCCGGAACGCCTCGACCGCCCAGGTGAGGTACACCCGCTGCTCGGTCTTGCGCGGCGGCAGCAGCTCACGCAATGCCGGCTCGTCGACCTGGATGACGCGGATGCCGGCCATCTCGAGGTCGTGGCACTCGTCGCGCAGGGCGAGGGCGACCTGCCGGGCTGTGTCGGCCAAGGGTTGGTCGGCGCGCACGAACGACCGGGCGAGGAGCGTGACCGGGCCGGTGAGCATGCCCTTGACCGGCCGGTCGGTGAGCGACTGGGCGTAGGTGGACCACGCGACGGTCATCGGACCGGGACGGGCGACGTCACCGTGCAGGATCGGCGGGCGGACGCAGCGGGAGCCGTAGGACTGGACCCAGCCGTGCTCGGTGGCGGCGAAGCCGGTCAGCTGCTCGCCGAAGTACTGCACCATGTCGTTGCGCTCCGGCTCGCCGTGCACCAGCACGTCCAGGCCCAGCCGCTCCTGGAAGCGGATCACGTGCTCGACCTCGGCCCGCATCCGCTCGGCGTAGCCGGCCGGGTCGAGACGCCCCGCACGCCTGTCGGCCCGGGCCTGGCGCAGCTGGTCGGTCTGCGGGAACGAGCCGACGGTGGTGGTCGGCAGCTCGGGCAGGCGGAGCCGGGCCTGCTGGGCGACGGCGCGCTGCGGGTACGGGCCACGGGAGGTGTGCTCCGGTCGCAACGCCTCCAGGCGGGCCCGGACGGCGTCGTCGCGCCAGGCGGCCGGCGCCGGGCCGGGCCGCGCCGGCAGCGTGGCGACGCCGTCGCGCAGCGCCCTGCCGAGCAGGACGACCTCGTCGACCTTCTGGCGGGCGAACGCCAGCCGGGCTCTCACCTGTGCGTCCAGCGAGGTCTCGGCGGCAAGGTCGGCCGGCACGTGCAGCAGCGAGCACGAGCTGGACACGACCACGTCGTCGGCGAGGCCCTTGAGCTGCGCGCCGATCGCGGCCGCGGCCCGCAGGTCGGTGCGCCAGACGTTGCGGCCGTCGACGAGCCCGGCGACGATGGTCTTGCCGGGGATCGGCCCGCAGGCGGCAAGCCGGCGAAGGCCGCCGGGGCCGGCCACCAGGTCCAGGCCGACCGCCTCGACCGGCGTGCGCAGCAGCGCCGGCAGGGCGTCGCCGAGGTCGCCGAAGTACGAGGCGACGAACATCCGCGGCCGGCGTGGCAGGCCGCCGAGGTAGGTGTAGGTGGCGCGCAGCGCGTCGATCTCGGCCTGGGTGCGGTCGGCGCAGTAGGCGGGCTCGTCCAGCTGCACCCAGGGCACGCCGGCGTCGCCGAGGCTGGTGAGCAGGTCCGCATAGGCGGTCACGAGGTCGCCGAGCCGGCCGAACGGGTTGTCGCCCTTGGCCAGGAGCAGGAAGGTGGCCGGGCCGATGAGCACCGGGCGGGTGGTGACGCCGAGGGCGAGGGCCTCCGCATACTCGCCGAGGATCTTCTCCGGTTCGGCCGCGAACACGGTATCCGGGCCGATCTCCGGCACCAGGTAGTGGTAGTTCGTGTTGAACCACTTGGTCAGCTCCATGGCCGGCTCTTCGGCGGTGCCCCGGGCCATGGCGAAGGAGGTGTCCAGCGGGGACAGCCCGAGGCGGCGGAACCGGTCCGGGATCGCACCGACGGCGACGGCGGCGTCGAGCACCTGGTCGTAGTACGAGGACGTGTTCGACGGCACCGCGGTGAGCCCGGCCCGGTGCAGGTCGCGCCAGACGTCGGCGCGCAGGCCGGCCGCGGTGCGCTCCAGCTGGCCGGCGTCGATGCGGCCGGCCCAGTACGCCTCGACGGCCTGCTTGAGCTCGCGGTCCGGCCCGATGCGCGGGTAGCCGAGCACGGTGCTCGATCCGAAGGGCGTGTAGCACGGCTGACGTTCCTTCCCTCGAGGTGGTCGACGGCCACCAGCAGGAAAGGACGGCACGGCACAGCGCCGCGCTCGCCCGGCCAGCCCGCGCAGCCGTCGGCGGCGTGCACGGGGCCGTGCACGCGGTGCGGGCAGGTCTTCGGACTCGCAGGCGCCGTGCTCGTGCCTACCGGCCGTCGCTTCCCAGGCCTTGCGGCCCAGTGCTTCGTTGACGGCTTTCGTTCCCACTCACCGCTGCGGGGCAGTCCCGGACTCCCACCGGGTTCCCTCTTGCGACGCCCGGCCCTTGCGGGCCGGGCGTACCAGCACTGCCATCCATCGTATGGGCCGCGTCGAACGGAGGGAAACGGTCAGAACTCGTCGTCGAAGGTGACCGTGCCGGTGACGCCGACCTGGTAGGCCGAGACCCGCCGTTCGAAGAAGTTCGACAGCTCCTGGACGTCCTGCAGCTCCATGAACGCGAACGGATTGCGGCTGCCGTACATCGGCGCGATGCCCAGCACGGCCAGCCGCCGGTCGGCGACGTGCTGCAGGTACTCGCGCATGTCCGTCAGCGACATCCCGGAGACGCCCTGCTCGAGCAGGTCGGCGGCGAACTGGACCTCACAGTCGACGGCCTCGGCCAGCATCTGCTGGACCTGGCGCTCCATCTCGGCGTCGAACAGGTCCGGCTCCTCGGCCCGCACGGTGTCCACGACGTCGAAGGCGAACGCCATGTGCATCGACTCGTCGCGGAACACCCAGTTGGTGCCCGAGGCGAGGCCGTGCAGCAGTCCGCGGGAGCGTAGGTAGTACACGTAGGCGAAGGCGCCGTAGAAGAACAGGCCCTCGATGCAGGCGGCGAAGCAGATCAGGTTGAGCAGGAAGGCGCGGCGGTCGTCGCGGGTCTTGAGCTCACGCAGCTCGAAGATCGAGTTGATCCACTTGAAGCAGAACTCGGCCTTGCGCCGGATCGACGGAATGTTCTCGACCGCGGCGAACGCCTCGAACCGCTCCCGCTCGTCGGGCACGTAGGTGTCGAGGAGGTTGAGGTAGAACTGGACGTGCACCGCCTCCTCGAACAGCTGCCGCGACAGGTAGAGCCGGCCCTCCGGGGAGTTCACGTGCTGGTACAGGTTCAGCACCAGGTTGTTGGCGACGATCGTGTCGCCGGTGGCGAAGAACGCGACCAGCCGGGACACGAGGTGCCGCTCGGCCGGCGACAGCTTCGGCAGGTCGGCGAGGTCGGAGTGCAGATCGACCTCCTCGACGGTCCAGGTGTTCTTGATGGCGTCCTTGAACCGGTCGAAGAACTGCGGGTACCGCATCGGCCGCAGCGTCAGGTCCATGCCCGGGTCGAGCAGCAGGGGCCGCACGTCGGCGGTGCGGGGTTCGGGGATGGTGGTCACTGGCAGGCCTCACACGATTCGGGGTTTTCCAGGGAGCAGGCGACGGCTTCGGTCGGGGCGATGAGCGAGACGGCCGGGGTGACGGACACGGTGGCCTGCTGAATCCGGGTGGCCGGGCGGGAGCGCAGGTAGTACGTGGTCTTCAGGCCGGACTTCCAGGCGTGCAGGTACATCGAGGACAGCTTGCCGATCGTCGGGGCGCTCATGAACAGGTTGAGCGACTGCGACTGGTCGATGTACGGCGCGCGGGCGGCGGCGAGGTCGATGAGCGCCCGCTGCGGCAGCTCCCACGCCGTGCGGTACAGCTCCCGGACGTCCACCGGCAGCTCGGCGATGCCCTGCACGGAGCCCTCGGCCCGCTTGACCTGCTCGCGGATCGCCGCGGTCCACAGCCCGCGGGCCTTGAGCTCCCGCACGAGATAGGTGTTGATCTGCAGGAACTCCCCCGACATCGTCTCGCGCTTGAACAGGTTGGACACCTGCGGCTCGATGCACTCGTAGCACCCGGCGATCGAGGCGATCGTGGCGGTCGGGGCGATCGCGACGAGCAGCGAGTTGCGCAGCCCGTGCTCGGCGACGCGGGCCCGCAGGGCCGTCCACCGCTCATCCGCGGCCGGTTCGGCGCCCCACAGGTCGGGGTGCAGCACGCCGCCGGCGGCGCGGGTTTCGGCGAACGCCGGATGCGGGCCGAACCGCTCGGCGAGGCCGGCCGAGGTCTCCAGGGCGGTGAGCAGGACCTCCTCCTGCACGCGGGTGGACAGCTCGCGCGCCCCGGCCGAGTCGAACGGCAGCCGCAGCGTGAAGAACGCGTCCTGCAGGCCCATGAGCCCGAGGCCGACCGGCCGCCAGCGCGGGTTGGACGCGGCCGCCTGCGCCGAGGGGTAGTAGTTGATGTCGATGACCCGGTCGAGGAAGACGACGGCGGTGCGCACCGTCTCGCGCAGCCGCTCCCAGTCGACGCCCTCGGCGGTGACGTGCGCGCCGAGGTTGATCGAGCCGAGGTTGCACACCGCGGTCTCCTCGTCGCTGTTCACCTCGAGGATCTCGGTGCACAGGTTCGACAGGTGGATCGTGTTGCCCGGCGCCCCGGTCTGGTTGGACAGCGCGTTGGAGCGGTCCTTGAAGGTCATCCAGCCGTTGCCGGTCTGGGCCAGGGTGCGCATCATCTTGCCGTACAGCTCGCGGGCCTTGACGGTCCGCACGGCATGCTTCTCCGCGGCCCGGTAGGCCTCGTCGAACTCGGCGCCGAACAGGTCGGGCAGCTCCGGGGCGTCGGACGGGTCGATGAGTGACCAGTCGGCGTCGGCCTCGACGCGGCGCATGAACTCGTCCGGGATCCAGTTGGCCAGGTTGAGGTTGTGCGTGCGCCGGGAGTCCTCGCCGGTGTTGTCGCGCAGCTCGAGGAACTCCTCGATGTCGGGGTGCCACGGCTCGAGGTAGACGCAGGCCGCGCCCTTGCGCCGGCCGCCCTGGTTCACCGCGGCGACGCCGGCGTCCAGCGTCTTGAGGAAGGGCACGATGCCGTTGGATTTTCCGTTGGTACCGCGGATCAGCGCGCCCCGCCCGCGCACGCGGGACCAGGAGATGCCGATGCCGCCGGAGAACTTCGACAGCTTCGCGACCTGGTGGTAGCGCTCGTAGATGGAGTCGAGCTCGTCGCGCGGGGAGTCCACGAGGAAGCAGGAGGACATCTGGGTGTGCCGGGTGCCGGAGTTGAACAGCGTCGGCGAGCTCGGCAGGTACGCCAGGGAGGACATGAGCCGGTAGAAGCCGATGGCCTCGGTCGGCGTCTGCGACAGCCCGCAGGCGACGCGCAGCAGCCAGTACTGCGCGGTCTCCACGACGAGGCGGGTGTCGGGGTGGCGCAGCAGGTACCGGTCGGCGACCGTGCGCAGGCCGAAGTACTCGAACCGCAGATCCCCGTCGAGGTCCACGGCGTCGTCGAGCTTCCGCGCGTTCGCGGCGACGAAGGTGGCCGTCTCGTCGCCGATCAGCCCCAGCTGGTGGCCGTAGCGGATCGACTGGCTGAAGCTCGCGACGCCCTGCCCGCGGACCTCCTTGTCGACGTATGCGGCGAGCAGCCGGGCGGCCAGCCTCGAGTACTGCGGCTCCTCACCGATCAGCTCCGCGGCGGTCTGGATGGACAGCTTGTCCAGCTCGGCGGTCGTCGCCCCGTCGTACAGCCCGCTGATCGTCTTCGTCGCCACACGCAGCGGGTCGACCTCGTCGAGGTCGCCGACCCACCGCTCGACCGCCTTGACGATCTTGTTGACGTCGACCGGCTCCAGGTCGCCGTTGCGCTTGCGGACCTGCATCGCGTGCCGTCGCTGCTCCGGCGCCCCCTGACCGGGCACGGCCTTGTCCTGCGTGACTGTCATGTGTCCCCCTCGTCACCCGTCGACCTACGTTGGGCGCGCGAGCAGAGACGCCACCGGGCGACGGCAGGCGCCGTCGACTGGCGTTGGCGTCAGCCGTCCCGCGCGGCCTCCGACCGCCGCGAGGCCTGGACGGCCCGCGGCGCGCTGGCAGGTCTTCGGACTCGTGGGCATGACCGAGGTCGCCTACCGGCCGCCGCTTCCCGGACCCGTGTGGTCCAGTGCTTCGTTGACGGCTTTCGTTCCCACTCACCGCTGCGGGGCAGTCCCGGATTTCCACCGGGTTCCCTCTTGCGACGCCCGTCCCGGCGGGACGAGCGAACCAGCTGCGGGCAACACCATATATGGGAGACATCGAGAAAGCGAAACACCAGATGGTGTGTCGGCGTGTCGCGTACGTCGCATCACCGTGCGTCGCCGCCAGACCTCACGCCGCATCAGGCTCAACGCACCTTCACGCCCCCGCTCCTCCCGCGGCGGTGACCGGCGGGCGGCCGGCCCGGGCGGCCACGAAGGCCAGCAGGGTCACGCAGCCCAGCCAGGCCAGCGGCAGGGCGACCAGGCCCGGCCAGTGCGGCAGCGGCAGCGCCGGCAGCTGGGCGTCCGAGCCGAACACCGGCAGCGTCCAGCCGGTCAGCCGCCACACGGCGAGCGCGACGCCCAGGCCGAGCAGGCCCGCGGCGAGCACCAGCGCCGGATAGGTCCACAGCGTGGCCCGCCGGGCGGCGCGGCGGCTCAGGCCCTGCAGGCGCAGGGCGGCCTGGTCGGCGGCCCGGGCGCCGCGGTCCACGGCGGCGATGAGGGTGATGCCGCCGGCGGCCAGCAGGATCGCGAGCGCGCCGGTGACGAGGTGGAACCACAGGGCCAGGGCCGGGCCGTCGCGGTCCAGGCGGGCCCGGACCGAGGCTGCGTCGCGGTCGTCGGTCACGATGAGGCCCTGCGTGCCGAGGAGGGTCAGCGCGTCGGGCGGGGCGGCCGCGGACAGCCAGACCTCGGGCGCGATGGCGCCACCGCCGTCCACGGAGACGCGGTCGGCGTACTCCAGGTCGACCAGCGCGCCCGCGGTGCCGACCCGGGGCAGGGCGTCGGCGCGGCCGGCCGGGCGGACCTCGGTCGGCAGTCCGTCCAGCCCGGCGAGGCGGCGGCCTTCCAGCGGTACGGTGGCCAGAACCGGCAGCGGATAGGGCGCGTCGGCGGGCTGGAACCAGGCGCCGTCGGTCAGCGCGCCGCGCACCGCGAAGCGCAGGCCCGCCCCGGTGGCCGACAGGGTGCCGCCGGTCGCCCGCCAGTGGGCCGGGTCGGCCAGGTCGGCACCCGGCGCGGACAGGCCCAGCAGGGTCACGGCCACGTCGACCGACGCCCCGCCGATGCGGTCGGAGCTCAGCTTGAGGGCGGCCAGGCGGCAGCCGCCGATGCACACGTCGTCGCTCTTCTTGAGGGTGTACCGCCCCTTGCTCACGGCCCCGAGGTCCAGCACGGCGGACCCGCGCCCGGTCATCGACTCCAGCACCGCCTTGAGGCGCACCGGCTCATTGCCGGCGCTGACGACCTCCACGTCGAAGCGGGCCACCTTGTCGTCGGTGACGACCGGCTGGCGTGCCGGCGGGTGCAGCAGGTCGGGGATGCGGGCAGGGTCGACGGCGCCGTACTGCGACAGCCACGGCACCACGGCCGGCAGCCGGGCGGCGTCGACGGCGAGCTTGGCCGGCTCGTCCGGGGCGCCCTTCGGCAGCTGCGCGACCGCCATCGCCCATCGGCCCTGCGGGTCGGCCGCCCGCACGGCGCGCAGCAGCTGCTGGCGGGTGACCGGGCCGACGGTGAGGACCCGGCTGCCGCCAGTGCCGATCCGGGCGGCCAGGTCGCGGTCCTGGGCGGCCACGTCGGTGGCGCTGACCGCGTAGCCCAGCACCGCGACGGTGACGATGAGCAGCAGGAGCATCCGCTGCCCGGCCGGGCGCCGGCCGGGCAGCAGCGCGGCGAGGGCCAGCCCGAGCCGACCGCGGCGCAGGGCCGAGCGGCCGACCGCCCGCGCGGCCGGGGTGAGCAGCCGGGCACCCGTCAGCGCCAGGGCCAGCATGCACAGGGCGGGTGCGAGCAGGCCGATGCCGTCCAGGCGCCCGCCGCTGCTGAACAGCTGCATGACGGCCGCGGCGGCGAGCACGGCCAGCACGACGGCGGTGCGCCAGCCGAGGCCGGCCCGGGCGCGCACCCGCTGCAGCAGCTCGGTGATCGGCCGGGCGAGGCGGCGGTGCTGGGCGAACACGGCGACGAGGACCGCGCCGGCGGCGGTGGCGGCGGCGAGCGCGAGGTCGCCGCGGGAGAGATCGGGGATGCTCGCGCCGGGCAGGCGCCAGGCGACGAGCGCGCCGACCGCGGCCCGCCCGGCGACGCACCCGGCGACGGCGCCGGCCACGATCGCGGCGATGGTCTCGCCGGTGGCCAGCACGGTGCGGGGCCACCAGGGCGCGCCGCGCAGCGCCACGACGGCGAGCTCGGTGCGGCGGCCCTCGGCGCCGTAGTCGACGGCGAGGTACAGCGCGAGATAGGCCAGCAGCAACAGCGGCACGGCGCCCGCGGGCACGCTGCGGCGGGCCAGCCCCCGGCTCGCCTCGACCCGGTCGATCAGGGCGGGCAGCGCGGTGTCGACCTGGTAGCCGCCGCTGACCTGCTTGGCCCGCTGGCGCAGGGCGTCGACCTGGGTGCGCAGCTCGGGCAGCCGGTCGAAGGCGCCCGGGCCGGCGGTCGCGTCCAGGCCGACGGTGAGCTCGCGCGGCCGCAGCCGCTCGGCGGTGGCGGTGCCGAGGAACACCGGCTCGGCGCTCTGGCCCAGGGCGCTGGTGGCGAAGTACCGGTGGCCGCCCCAGTACTGCTCGTGCGGGTCGGCGGGCCGGTACGTGCCCACCACCGTCAGCTCGGCCGGCGGCCCGTCCGGCTGGAACACCGCGATGCCGGTCAGCGGGTTCGGGATCACCCGGGCGTAGGTGAGGGTGATCCGGTCGCCGGGCGCGAGATCGTTGTGGGCCGCGGTCTGCTCGCCGATGACGATGTCGCCGGAGCCCATGAGGCAGCGCCCGGTGACGATGCGCAGGTGGGCGCAGGCGTCCTGGCGGTACACGGTCCGGGTGCCGTCCGCACCGGCCTGCAGGCCGGTGACGGCGAACTCGGCGGAGTACACGTGCGCGAACCCGGGCTGGTCCAGCAGCGCCCCGGCGACGGAGTCGAAGTCCGGGTCGACGGTGCCGCCGTCCGTGAAGACCAGGGCGCTGACGGTGATCGAGCGCTCGGCGGGGCCGGCCGCGGCGACCTCGCCCCGCGCGGTGGCGATATCGACGGCGCCGAGGTAGGCGGGCACCGCCACGGTCGCGCCGACGGCCAGCATGGTGAGCAGCAGCAGCGCCGCCGCCTGCCCGCGCCGGGTCCGCAGCATCGCCAAGACAAGCCCGACCATTTATCGGTACCGCCTTCCGCGCCCGCCCCGCAACGCATGCGAGGCCGTCATCGTGTGGGCTCTTTTCCGGTGCCGCGCAACGCCCCGGCGGAGGCGGCCGCCAGGACCACCAGGGCCAGCAGGGCGACCACGGCGAGGGCACCCGGCTGCAGCGCGGGCGGCGGCTCGGTCAGCTGCCAGTCGTCGGTGAACGCGGCCACCGGTGCGCCCGAGAGCCCCGCGATGCCCGCCGCGACGAGGAACCCGGCCAGCGCGCCCAGCCCGAGCAGCGCACCCTGCCCGCCGGCCGCGGCGGCCGGCCCGACTCGTGCCGGTACACCCTGGGCCCGCATCGCCCGCAGCTCGGCCGCGCGCACCCGGCGCTCCACGCCGACGGCGACGGCGGCGGCCACCGCGGCCAGCAGCAGACCCGCGAGGGCGGACAACAGCCGGAAGCGCACCGCGAAGGCGGGCCCCTGCTCGGCCAGCCGGGCCTCGTGCGCGTCCGCCGTCTCGGTGCCGACGACCTCCACCCCGGCGGCGGCCAGGCGCCGCACGAGGTCCGCGGCCGCCTCCGGGGACACACCGCGGGCGATCCACACCTGCAGCGTGCCGGGCACCACGGCGTCCGGCAGGGCCCGGGCCACGGTGTCGAGGTCGAGGACGAGCCCGGACCGGCCCAGTGCCGGCAGGAGCTCCCCGGTGGGTTCGGGTCGCAGCGGTACGGCCCGGGCCCCGAACAGCGTCAGCGCCGCCTCGGCGGACGACCAGTCGTGGGGCGGATCCCCGGCGATGAGCGCCGGCAGCGGGAGGGGCGTGCCGACGAGGTACGCGCGGGTGTCCGGCCGCACGCTCTGCCCCTCCGGCACGGGCGGCACGGCGAGGGTCAGCACGCCCTTGCGCGGCCCGAGGATCAGCCCGAGGCCGGTGGTCACGGCCCGCCACAGCCGCGGGTCGCCGAGCTTGCCGGGGTCGAGCACGGTCTTGGCCGGCCCGTCCTGGCGCAGCCCCTGCACCGCGATGGCGGCCCGCGCGGGCGGGTCCTGCGGGCGCCCGTCCGGCCCGGGCGCCCCGCCGAGGGTGAGCCCGACGAGGCGGCAGCCGGGGGCGCCGGTGCAGCCCTGGACGGGGGCGCTCGCCTCGTGCTCGCCCGGGTCGATCGGCCCGAGCGTGACCGTGACGGCCGCGCCGGTCCCGTTGTGGGCGAGCTGCACGGCGAGCCACACCGGCGCGGCGGAGTCGTTGCGCACGCTCGCGGTGAGCGTGGTGCCGTCGACCGGCGGCGGCTGGTCCGGCGCCGCCCGGTCGCCGCGGGCGGCGGCCTCGGCGCAGGCGAGCACGGCGGCCAGCGCGCGGCCCTGCCCGGCGACCGCG